>SXQI01000065.1 GCA_005793025.1 Verrucomicrobiales bacterium | reverse complement strand
TTCACAACGTTTTTTCTTCAACTAACCAAGATTCCAACGGGATCAATGCAGCCAACACTGTATGGAATTACTCACCGGGATTTAAGGATCCAAGGTTCTGGATTTGAGGTTCCTTCCTTATTCGGTCGGATTAAGGAGTTCCTCGTCAGCGGGTCGTGTTATTACCACCTTGTCGCCTCAAAAGATGGAGAAATCACCTCGATTTCGGTGCCACGAACTGTTTTTCCATTTGTTAAAACCCAGACCATTACTTTTTCAGGGGAAAAATTGAGACTTTGGTTTGTTCCCGAAGACCTTCAGATGAGAGCAATGCTTCATCCGGGCCAGTTTTTTCGCAAAGGAGAGGACATTTTGAAGCTAAAACTAACCAGTGGGGATCACTTATTGGTGGATCGAATGACCTACAACTTCCGACGTCCCACGCGCGGCGAGATTTTTGTCTTTAAGACCCGTGGGATAGATGGTCTTCCACAAGACCAACTTTACATTAAGCGATTAGTCGGACTGCCAGACGAGCGAGTCCGAATCGGGAATGATCGCCACTTAGTGATCAATGATCGACGTCTGGATGCCGCTGTCCGACATTTTGAGTCTGTTTATACCTTCAGTCCAAGCGGGACCCATGATCCATATCTTGGGCATATAAATAATCAGGTCGCATCAACTTATAAGCGGTTCGGATTGGCACCAATGTTTGAAAACGAAGCCATTGAACGCCGAATTGGAACAACTCACTATATGGCGATGGGAGATAACACTCTTAATTCGTACGATTCCCGAGGTTGGGGTGACGTTCCGCAAGAGAATGTAATTGGGAAGTGTTGGTTTGTGTATTGGCCGGTAACGGATCGATTTGGTTGGGGCTATCGTTGAACAAGTTAAGGACAAGCGGCGACCAGTTGTTATTACGCACAATATTTGTTATATCTAATAAAGCCTTCCTTCCTCAACTCATTTTCGTGATTTGCGCTTTTCTGTGTTCGTCCCTACAGTCCGACCGTTACCAATAGATGTCGTGACCTCCACCTAGGTGGTTGGCGGCCCTTTTTAAAGCCTATGCTGAACAAACAACCGCAGACAAAGACTGAGGGATGGTCGGATTTAACTTCTCAACAGAAACGCTCTGGTTTGGCCGCTTGGCTAGGTTGGTTGTTCGACGGTTTGGACATGCACCTCTACACGCTGGTTGCAGCACCGTTTGTGATGGAGCTGATCCTTGCTAGCAGCACCTCTGATCCGCAGGTCAAAAAATACAGTTCTTACATTCAGGCTGCGTTTCTGGTTGGTTGGGCCTTAGGAGGCGGTTTTTTTGGTCGAATTGGCGATCTTTTGGGGCGAAGTCGGGCATTGAGTTTGACCATCCTCACGTACGCCATTTTTACTGGTTTATCCTTTTTTGCTGAAACTTGGTGGCAGTTATTGATATTCCGGTTTTTGGCGGCCTTGGGAATTGGGGGTGAATGGGCGGTGGGTTCCTCATTACTTTCGGAGACATGGCCGAAACGTTGGCGTCCTTGGATCGCTGCAGTCTTGCAGACGGGAGTGAACCTTGGCGTGCTCCTTGCATGTGCCACGACGTTTCTGTTGGCGGATAAACCTCCTCGATACGTGTTCTTGGTCGGAATTCTACCCGCTTTTCTGGTTCTCTGGATTCGCAGAGCCGTGCGGGAGCCGGAAGAATGGCACAAGGCGAAGGCCGAAGCAGGCGGTGTAACCCCAGGGATCGGGGATTTATTTCGAGGATCCGTCCGCCGGACAACGCTGCTTACAATCGCTGTCTGTGCCTCCTCGCTGACTGCTTGGTGGGCGATCATGTTCTGGAACTCTCAGCACATCAGGAACCTGCCTGATGTCAGTCAGTGGATTCCAGCCGACCGCGAGAAACTCGTTAGCAGTGTTTTTTTCCTCATCATAGCAACCTCGATCGGAGGAAATTTCTTTGCAGGTTGGTTGGCTAAAAAAATTGGCTATCGGGGGGCCATTATTCTTATGTTTTTCGGATTTCTAGGAGCCATTGCAGCGACCTATGGAGTTCCAAGAACTTACGATTCTCTCACACGTTGGGTGCCATCCGTTGGATTTTTTTCAGGAGTGTTCGGCCTGTTCACCATGTATCTCCCACCGCTATTCCCTACCCTGCTCCGAACGACTGGAGCCGGTTTTTGCTACAATATTGGCCGGATATTTGCGGCGGCTGGAACGATTATCTTTGGGCTCGTGTCCCAAGTGGGAGATTTTCGCTTGGCCTTGCTCGCTACCGGGTTGCTATTCATTCCGGGTATCGCAGCGGCCTTTTTTTTACCGGAACTTGAAGATTCGCGATAGAGTTTGGTGCCTATCTTGAACAGCCAGATGAGGATTGTTGGTGTTGCGGTGCCGAACTGCTTTCCACATAGTCTTCCTTAAGTATGAAGTCGATGACGGGCTACGGCCGAGGTCAATCCTCTCTAAATGGATTCCAAGCTTCTTGTGAGATCAGTTCGGTGAACCGCAAGCAGAGCGAGATTACTGTTTCTCTGCCACGCGAACTTGAATCTGTTGAGACTCGGGTTCGGAACGAAGTGGCTCGATGCACGGCCAGAGGGCGGATCACGGTAAAAATTCTGGTCCAGAGTGAAGATGCAAAAACCTCTGCCCGATCGCATCTTAATTTTCGACTCGCAAAGGTTTATGCTGAAGGGTTGAAGGAATTAGCACATGAATTAAAAATACCCGCGGAAATCACACTTGATACCTTGGTTCGGATTCCCGGAGTATTGCAGGTTCAGGATTCATCAGAGATGGCAGAAAAAGCATTGCCGGCGATTGACGCTTCTCTTCAGGAAGCGTTGAAGGGGTTGGTCAAGATGCGAACAAGTGAAGGTCAGCATTTGGCGAAGGACCTTAAGGCTCGTGTTTCGTTGATGCGCAAGGCGGTGGCTAGGGTCCGGAAGGCTGCACCAGGTATGGTTGTTAAATATCGGGACGCATTGAGGCAGAGAATTCTCGACGCGGGTCTTGGTCTGCCATCCGAAACTGATGAACGCCTCCTTAAAGAGGTTGTTTATTTCGCTGATCGTTCCGATATTTCTGAGGAACTGACTCGATTGGAGAGTCATTTCAAACAATTCGACGAATGTGCTTTGAGTGAAGAACCCGTAGGGCGGACGTTGGATTTTCTCGCACAAGAGATCAATCGAGAAATAAACACGATCGGTTCAAAATCTTCAGAAAGCACGATCACGAAGGAGGTTGTTGGTCTCAAGGCTGAGTTGGAAAAATTTCGTGAACAAGTCCAAAACCTTGAATAGTAATCTCATGCAGCCCACGAGTAATACAGGTCTGCTGATTGTTATTTCCGCACCTTCAGGAGGCGGTAAAACGACGCTTTGCAATCAATTGCTGTTGAATGGCGAGAATATTCTGCGAGCAGTTACTTGCACGACTCGCGCTCCTCGTGAGGGAGAAAAGGACGGTATCGACTATTTTTTCTTAGACGCGACCACGTTTTTAAAGCGGGTGCAGGCTGGTGATTTTCTAGAGCACGCGACCGTGTATGGAAACAGTTACGGCACGTTGAAGACCGAAGTCCTGGCAAAAATACGCCAAGGGAAGGATGTGCTGTTAAGTATCGACGTACAGGGTGCTGCGACAATTAGCCAACATGCTGCTCTAGATGACGAGTTGGGATCGGCGGTAGTGGCGGTGTTTTTAGCACCGAAATCAATCGCTGTTTTGGAGGATCGTTTACGCAAACGGAATCAAGACAGCTCGGCGACCATTCAAAAACGATTGAGCGTCGCTCGCCAAGAAATAACCCAATCAAAACACTTCGACTACATCCTATTTAGTGGAACCATCGAGGAAGATTTGAGGCGTATGCTCTCTATCATCGCTGCTGAGAAGTTGCGTC
>SXQI01000064.1 GCA_005793025.1 Verrucomicrobiales bacterium | reverse complement strand
GTCGTGCTCGCCGTGATTCCTGCGGCGTCGGTGGCGAGGATTTTGAACGCCACGGAAGTCCCCGCAGCCCTTCCTGTGATTGTGCCTGAATATATTCCATCGCCTCCAATCAGGTCCCCATTCGTGCCATCATCGCGCATTGCTACCGTCGTGATCGTGGTGGCAGGATCGATTCGGTAACGGAGTGAGATGGAACTCAATCCATCGGGATCCGAGACTCGGCAGGAAACGACGACGGGCAGATTCGCAGCAGGAACCGCTGGCGAATGGGTCACATCATAAACGGCGGGGCCCGCGTTGGAGATCGCTCGGCTGTTGACCATGCCGGGAGTGCCAAGATTCACTGGAATAGGAACTCGGGCTGCGAGCTCGAGCCAACCTCCGCGAAGTTTGAAAAGCAGTTCTCGAGTGCCGCAGAGCCATCGGACTTTGGCGCGGATAGTGGCGGTTGCTCCGGGGTTGAGGCCGGCTTTCAGTTCGTTGCGAATGCTATTGATCCCGGGATCTCCATCCCCTTGACCTCGCACATGCAGGCAGCGCGTCCCGGTGGCGGCTCCAGTGGCATCAACTCCAGAGAGGCTGTGGTTGCCGTTAAATACCCAACTCGTCGCGGCTTGGCCTGTGCCCAATTCGAACCCGCCGTTGTTCATCACATCGGTGATTCCGGTCACCAATTCGACATCGTCCACAAGGATTTCACCCGCGTTGCCTTGAAGCAGAATGTGCAAACGGTCGGGGTTATATCCACCCATTCCATGATCCAATAAACCGGTGACCGTGACGGTGGACCAAGCGGATTTTTTGGTCTCATCTGAATCTGCCCAGTTCGAGGGACGTAAACCATCGGAATGCGCGTCGATGAGTTCAAGACTCGAGCCCCCTCCGGCGGCGTAGCGGCCCCAACGACCTTCGCTCCAGTAAACCAAATCGGCCACAGCGATGTGGATGGTATTGGTTTCTAATTCTCCAAAAGCGTTGGTGCTGACGATGTCATCAGGTTTACTTAAAACCAGTCGATCCGTAGAATTGTTCAGCTTACCCGAAAAGTCTCCCACCGTGTTTGCCGCAGTCAATTGGGGATAGTTCTTGAGCATCCGTTCTTTGTCTTTGGCAACTACGAGATAGCCTCCGCTGGGAAGAATGGTGCCACTGGGGAAATCGAATTCGATGCCTTCTCTCAACCTCCATCCTGAGAGATTGACCGAGGTGGTTCCACGGTTGTAGAGCTCCAAATACTCGTCCTCCTCCATGCCGGTGAGCGGGTCATACATCAGTTCGTTGATGACGATGTTCTCCACTTTCCATGCGGCGTTTGCTAATTTTGGCGTAGGTGTAGAGAGGCGGCGAATCGTGTCGGAACCATCGGGTGATCGGCCCGAGGCGATCCCGTTTTCTTGGCCTCCAAATTCGATCGCGTCCAACACACTCAGGCCATTGGAACTGACGAGATAAAGCCGTTCTCCGGCCGCATTAAGTCGGAATCCGAGTTGATCTTGATTCCACGACATAAACGCTCGCCCATTGAGAACCGTTCCCGTGGGGATGGTGAAAAGATTCGAACGGGTGGTGTCGCTGAGGAACCAACCACTGATATCCACAGCGGCAGTGCTCCGATTGTAGAGTTCGATGAAATCCAAATCTGGATCATCGGTGTGTGCGAGGAATTCGTTAATCACCACGGTGTTCGGGGCTGTGGTGGTGATCAAATCCCGTCCACCGGGAGAGCCTCCGATCCGGTCGCTGATCCCCCAAGCGCGTGGATCCTGTTCTCCGTAGCTGGGTCGGGTTAAGGTCAGAGAATGGCCGGCTCCATCGGCTGCGATTGGCCATGGAGATTGGGCCGAGTAGGTCATCTCCAATTTAGTGGCCCCTTGTTCATCCGAGAAACGGATCGTGTCACCTGACCCACTGAGGTTTCCCTCAAATGGCCCGACTACATTGGTGATTCCATAGACTGACCGAATCGCGGCGGGGTTTGCAGCAACCACGACGAATTCTCCTGCCGCCAATCGGAATCCCGGTGGAAATGTGTAGCGAATCCCGCCTGAAAGCGTCGATCCTCCAAGTTCTTCAAAGATCGAGTCGGCGTTGTAAATCTCGATGTATTCGAGCCGATTCGTGTTCCCTACCGATTCCTTGGGATGATACATGATCTCCGAGAAGATCAAACCCGTCCGGCGATTGCTTGGTCCGATCGGCTCTCCTCGTGGGGTGTAGGTTCCCGTAGTGGTCGAGGCTGTGGTCGCGTAATCGCGCATCTGTGCTTGAGCGGTCTTGCCCGTTTGACCCGAGGTCAACGCCAGCCCCACATACATGACCGTCGGAGTGGTGATGGTCGCCGTGCCTAGTTGAATCCATGATTTTCCATCTAAACTTCCAAATCCTGTGAACACCGATCCCACCCTTCTCAAACGCAACCACGTTTGGGGATAGTTGACCGGAAACCCTCCGACAGGTGCCGCAGTGACGGCACCACCCGCGAGCGAAGCACGGCTTTCAAAGAATGATCCCACCTGCGGCGAGGCCCCAAACACTCCAGCGAACGCGGCGTTGGCTTCCAAACCAGCCCGCGCCATCAAACCCGCTTGCACGAACGGATCCGTCATGGTCACTCGATCGACTCGGACTTGGAGATCAAAATTATTCGTGCGCTTTTCCCATGCGAACTGGAATTGATCGGTTCCACCCCCAATATCCGTCCCAGACCCCACGAGGTCGTAAGCACCTGTCCCGATGCGTGCGATCGTTCCGAGGGTGGGGGAACCAATCGTTTGCGATACGAACTCAAGGATTAGCAAAGTTAGAGATCCCGGCGCAGACATCGTGTTGGGGGTGCGTGCCCGATCCTGCAACCCCGCCACCGTGATGGTGTAAGTGGAACCAAACGCCATTGGCGTCGTCGTCAGCACCACGGTCTTGTTGTCCGCACCGAACGCAGCCGAAACTACCGTGACCCCGCCGTTGACTTGGAAATTGGTTAGCTTCGCAATGCTGGCCGCGGAAATCGCTTCACTGAAGACGAGCTCCAAACCCGTGGCACCCAGATTGACTCCCGAAACCAACACCGGCGGCGTGATGTCGGGTGTCACTGTCAACTTTGCCGTTGTGGATTGGGCGGATCCCAGCCGATTCGTCATATAGACGCTGAACACCGCATTGTTATCATCCAACGACACCGGTCCGAACGTGTAAGTTCGCGATTTGGCTCCCGCAATGATCACCCCGCCGCGACTCCATTGATAAGCCAGACTATCCAGATTCTTGACCTTTACCGTAAAACTGGCCATCTGACCTTCTACCACAGTCGTATTAGTTGGATGTTGCACAATCTCGGGCGGAGTGAACGAGGTCCCGAATGGCAGTAAATAATTCACAGGGATCGGCCCTTCATCCACCCCGTCTGGCCTGAGCCATCTCACCGCCAAATTGTCGCCGCCGCCCCCTTCCTTCTGCAACGCTTCGATATAATAATTGTCACCTGCAACCAACGTGATCGCGGCCGATTGTTGATTCGCTTCCTTGCTCCATTCCCTCGAACTCGTCCATCCACCCACCCACGCGATCGCGCGACAATTCACCGGATCCGAATCCGTGCTCAAATAAAGACTGCTTCCATCATCACTCGCGATCCAGAAGGTGTATTTCCCACTCACCGGCGGCGTGATATACCCCCGCATCCGTTGACCGTAGTTGTCCTCAACATCCGAAGGAGCCTCGAACCCTATGGTGACGATATTTGTCGTCGTTGGAGAATTGGGGAAGGCCGGGCTATTGGTGAGATCGGCCACCGAACCGCCGCCGATCCCTGAGAAAACCTCGCGCAGAATCCCGTGTTCTTGGGCGCGAACCCAACTCGACCCCAAGAAACCCACAGCGACCATCGCCACGACCAGCCGTTTAATCGAAAAACCCATCATAAAAAAAGTGACTAGCCGTCAACGTAGCAGATTGAAGGCCAAGTGTCTCCGCGAAACCGAAGGAAAAACTCCCGTCATCGAGGTTCATCAACCAAGAATCCAATAGGCGTTATTGCAACCGCAATTCGACATGGGATGTTACACCATTAGATCGCCCATTCAGGGCTTTTAACCTTATTTGGGCCATTACCCATGGCGTTGCCATGGGCTGTCATAGCGCGCCCCGTTGGGGCTCCTGACCATGCAAACATCAGGATTCCATACCAACCTCCAAAAGCACCAACGGTGCGCGATCCCCCCCAAGCACCAACGGTGCGACCTAGCACGAGCCTATGGCAACGCCATAGGTGTCTCGATCCAAATCCCCGAGCACCAACGGTGCGACCTAATACCAGCCTATGGCAACGCCATAGGTAATCCAATCGCACCACCCCTCGAGCACTGAAGGTGCGGCCCAATTCGTCCGTGCTGAATCGCGTTCGCGGCCTCCCCCCATCGGCGTGCACCCCCAAACCGTCCTTACGGATCCCTTCGACCCGTCGTGCCTCCCACAAAAAAACTCCACAATGACACTTGACTCCGACGCCATTCGGGCGATTCTGTAAAAATATGAAGGATACGAAGGCGACAATAGGAACCCACCATTCCCGACCCTTTCCCACATCTATCGCAAGGCGTTATTCTCAATACTGCTGACTGTTGGTCGCATCCAAAAAAGCTATAAAAAAACTACATGTCATAATGCTGGCGACCGCCCTACTGGTGGCTGCCCTTCACGCTTACGCGCAATCTGGCCCTCCCAACCCCGGCGGAGGCGGCGACCCCCAACCCCCTCCAACGGAAGAGGAATTGGCGACGGCATGGGCGGCCTACTTGGCCCAACTGGAAACCAATCGTCTTTCCGTGCTGCCCTACCTGCACCGAGGAATTACGAACGCTAGCGGTGGCGCGGTCAATTCAATGCAGACATTCATCACCGACCTAACGATGGCGTTTTCCGAAAGCGAAGCGTTTAGCTGGCAATCGTCTGCTTTTGACGAAGCTTTGACTTGGGCGACCGCTGTGGGTTTACCAACAGTCATTACGGGCGGCGATGGACCAACGGCTTATTTAATGAATCGGGAAGGAACGGTTCCGACCTATGTCGGGACATTTGATGTAGCGTCTGCAACCACCATTAATACCACCAATGTTTGGCCGGGCGGGGCGACGGGATTTGCCCTGACGGGGACAAATACAACTATTAGTCAATGGGATGAAGCGTCTCCACGTCTAACACATTCCGAGTTTACTTCGCGAGTAGTTCGCTTGGGAGGTTCCACAAACATTAATTCCCATTCCACTGCGGTTGCTGGAATCATGGCGGCGGCTGGTGCAAATACTGTATTCAGCAACGGCGTTGCCATTGGACCTGCTGCCAAAGGGATGTCTTTTGCAGCCAACGTGCAGGCATGGAGCTTTGTCAACGGTGATGTATAGGAAATGACCTTTTCCGCCGGAACGAACCACATGCGACTCTCCAACCATTCCTATGGAGCGATTGCCGGTTGGTACCATCCAGCGGGCACCAACTGGTATTGGTTCGGGTTTCCGGAAATTGGGGCCCAAGACCCGCGTTTTGGTAATTATACCACCAATTCTTCCACATTTGACACCCTCGCATTAAATGCCCCTGCTTATTTGCAAGTTTGGGCCGCTGGGAATGACCAAGGCGAAACGCCGCCGACGCAACCGACAAATCATTTTGAAATCACCTTAGGTGGCGTGGTTTTCAGAACAAATGTGGTTCGGGCTGCAGACGGCGACGCGGGTGGGTTTGATACTTTATCGCAGCAAGCCTCCGCGAAAAATGTGCTGACCGTCGGGGCTGTAAATCCGCTTCTGGAAGGCATACTGGCCCCACAAATCTAGTTCAAGGATTCTTCAGTTCTACTGGCCCCACGGACGATGGACGCATCAAGCCAGATGTCGTTGGTGACGGCGTGAATAACATTGTTGTCGGCAGCAGTAGCGATTTTGCTTACGCGCGATCGAGCGGCACCAGCTTAGCTGCGCCAAGCGTTACTGGCTCAATTAATTTGCTCACTCAATTTTACGGACAACAACATACGAACGCTGCCGAGTTGCTTTCATCCACTACCAAAGGGTTGGTAATCCACACGGCGGACAGTGGCACAACCAATAACGGGCCGAGTTATCGTTTTGGCTGGGGGTTGGTGAACACGCGGAACGCGGCCACTCTCATTAGCCGTGATGCAACAAATGGCCTGAAGAATCAAATCAAAGAAGTCCTTTTACTGCCTGGCGAGTTTGTTCAGTTTCCGTTGGTGAGCGCAGGCACTAATGCACTAAAAGTTACGATTTGTTGGACCGACCCTGCCGGCATTCCCAACACTGTCACAAACCTCAACAATCCTGCGCCGAAGTTGGTGAACGATTTGGATTTGCGGATTAGCTCCCCTACCGAAACTACAAACCTGCCGTGGGTACTCACGCCCGACCTTACAAATCGAACCTACACAGCGCGGTCAGCAATTGCGAGCACCGGCGACGACACGCGCAATAACGTGGAACAAATCTATATCCCGAGTCCGACTAATGGAACATACACAGTGAAAGTGACGCACAAAGGGACGCTATCAGGCGGTTTGCAATGGGTTTCGATTTTGGTGAGCGGAAATGTGCCACAGGCCGCTCCTTCATTGGTGTTCAATCAAATCATCCAAATCACCACGAACTCAATTGCACTTGGCTGGCCCGCAGTTGTGGGCCAGCAATATCAACTACAGGGGAACATTGACCTCATCACAACGAATTGGGTCAATCTTGGCGGGCTCATCAGTGCCCGCCTAACGAATGTTGTCTCGCAAATTTCCATGACGAACAACATAAATTATTATCGCCTGATTCAGGCCCCGTGAAAATAATCTCGGATATCGTGCAACGCACGCGTTTTTTTTGCCTCGCGCTCTTGCTTGTTATGCCTAGCCGTGTGCAATCTCAAGGTATTGCCTACCACGAGCCGAGTGAGCCTATTTTTTACAGTCTCTTTTTCCCCGGTACTCTGGATTTCAATCTCGACCTGAATGCCGATGGACAAATCGATTTCCTACTCCGGTCCAACGACCCTGGAACATCGGTAGCAAATGCAGCCCTTATCCCCCAAGGGCAAAATGGGTTAGTCATGGAAGACGGCTTTGTCGCGGCGATGAACGAGGGCGAATCTATCAGCCATTCTTTAAGACCCCTCTATCAATGGACCACTGCTAAAACGCCAATTGCCGCTGCATCAAGCATAGAGGGAGGTGGAACCGTTGAAGCTGGTCATTTCGTTGGTAAGGTGTCCGGTTTTATGGGCTTTGATTTGATCACGGACGGCCGCCACCGATATGGATGGCTCCGCGTCAGTAGCCCTAACGAAGACGCTGCCATCTACGCAAATGTGATAGATTGGGCATTTGAAACGGATCCTAATACGGGTATCACGGTGGCGGTTCTGCCAGAGCCGGGCGCAATTTCATTACTTGGGTTAGGAGCAGCGCTCTTCTTTACATTCAAACACTCCCGCAAAAAGTGAAGTTTTTTGCATCGTCGCGGTGTTTTTTTGCGGACTATTCATTAGCACTCAGGATGCCGTAGTCTTTATTATGGAGGCGTCATCTGCCGTTCCGCACATGGGGGCGCAATCAGTGGTCATGCACGACGACGGCATGGAGAATTTCATTTTTTGGGAGAGCAGCCACCGCTTACCGCCGATTCCCATAGAACACCTCCCTCAGAATCCGGTGTGTTAGGCGTGAACCCCGTTGAACCCCATGCAAACCACCACCACCAACGCGAGAACTTGCCGTTAACCTAGGAGATTGAGGGCCAAGTGTCCCCGCGAAAACAAAGGAAAAACACCCCCATCCCACCTCTTCACGACTCGGGGGAGCTACGAATTAAACGAATTTACGAATAGGGCTATGCACTTGACTCAAGTGACCACAACAGGTTGTATCTTACGGTGGTCGATTATCCAATAACCAGTTTGGAATTGGGTATGTTTTTTCCGGACGAGGAGGCATGCCGTGCTTATTTG
>SXQI01000063.1 GCA_005793025.1 Verrucomicrobiales bacterium | reverse complement strand
TGCAGAACCCATGACCGAACCTGGCTTTTATTTCATGAACAGTCCGGGTAACGATTTGGAAAGCATCTCGGGCCAAGTCGCATCAGGTTGCAATTTAATCTTGTTCGCGACTGGGAATGGATCCATCACCAATTTCCCCTTCGTGCCAACACTCAAGGTCATGTCCACCACAAACCGGTTTCGCTTGTTGTCCAACGAAATGGATTTCAACGCAGGACGGTATCTTGATGGGGAATCCCTCCCTGATTTGGGCGCGGAGGCGTTCAACTTAGCGATCGATTTGGCAAGTGGTCGAGAAAGTGTTGGGGAAAAAGCCGGTCATTCCCAAGTTCAACTCTGGCGTGACTGGCACCGTCCCATCAGTGACTCCACGCTGATTGCGGATGAACTAGAACCGTTTGTTTCCCAAGGAATATCATTTCCGCTAGAGGCAGCCGCCGAGGTTCGCCATTCCTGCCACTGGGGGGTTAACCTCATTGTCCCTACCAGTCTCTGCTCAAGCCAGATTGCCCAATTGATAGTTGAACGTTTCAACAAGTCTCCAAGCCCTCACCGCTTTGTCGCCTTACCACATACCGAGGGCTGCGGCGTTTCTGGTGGTGAATGCGAACGACTTCTGCTCAGCACAATGACGGGTTACCTCGTTCATCCCGGTGTTCGGCGTGCTCTTTTGTTGGAGCATGGCTGTGAAAAAACTCACCTCGACGCTTTTCGAGATTTCATGACGAAACGGGGTCTGGATTTGTCGCAGCTTGGCACTGCAAGCATCCAACAGGACGGCGGACTAGATCGTGTAACTGAAAAAGTACGTCTTTGGTTTGAGCGAGCTTCGGATCATTCATCCTCGCCATTAGCCCACCAGCCGGAAACGCTGTTGCGTGTAGGGATTCTGATTCAATCAGAGTTTGAGAAACAACAAGGGCCGAGGGTGGGAGAATTCATCAGTAAACTGTTGGCAAATGGGGTGGTCGTGTGTCCAAAAGGAACTCCCTTTATAGAACCCAAATCTTCAATCATCTTGGATTATGGCCAACCGTTTTCGGATCGTGGACTCCACTTCATGCATTGCCCTACGACGCAACCCATTGAAATCCTAAGCGGGTTGGGAGCTACGGGAGTTGATGTGCTTCTGATGTTTTCAAATACTCAAGTCTGGCCAGCGCATCCATTCATTCCTACTCTTCAATTCTGCTCCACTTCAGGGAAGGGTGTTGACGCCGATTTTTCAAATACTGACGAGGAATGGATGGCTATGATTATGGAAGCCGCGAGAGGACAACGGATTTCGACCATGCAATCTCTGAAACATGTCGGTTTTCAGATCACTCGCGGACACACCGGCGTGTCGCTCTAAATCGAAGTCCACGAGGGTTTTTCATGTCTCAATTACCAAGCAACCGAGCCACTCAAACCTCAACATTTATCGGATGAATTTGAATCCTCTCAATCCTACAGCAGGCGCGGTCTGTATTCTTGCCGGTGGGCAGAGTCGTCGTATGGGAAGATCCAAACCCTCCGTCGAACTTCGCGGTCGCCCTTTTATAGAATGGGTGAGGCGGGCCGCACAATCCATCGGATGGCCAGTTCTAGTGATTGATCAGGATCACATCAAAGGATTAGGCCCTCTGGGAGGAATCGACACTGCATTGAAGAGAACGACGAGCGATCTCCTCCTGTTCCTCAGTTGTGACATGCCCCTCTTAGATACCGAGGTCTTTCAATTGTTGATTCGTCAACTCCGCGCGTCAGATACAGGCGTGTTCCCTGTGATCGATGGTTATGTGGGATTTCCATTTCTGCTCCGGCGTTCCGCTTGGTCGCATTTGACGGATTGCCTAAATACGGACACCCGTTCGCTGCAAGCTCTCGCGGCTAAGTCAGCGGCCCGTCGTTGGAAAGTCCCAACGATCCTCGGATCTACACTCCGCAACATCAATACGCCACAGGATCTTTTAGCAGCGGAGGCTTGGCTTGATCAACAGGACGCCATGCGTTCTGTTATGATGATCAAAGGTTTGTCGATCCGTCGCGATTCGATTCCCATTCTTAGCGGAATTCACTGGACTGTGAAAAAGGGTGAGCAATGGGTCGTCTTGGGTGCCAATGGATCCGGCAAAACCTCCTTGTTGAGTGCCATCACGGGCTACATGACACCGACAGAAGGACACCTTTGGGCTCTCGGGAAAAAATATGGCAGATCTGACTGGCGACAACTTCGCAAGCGGATCGGTCTCGTCAGTTCATCGATTCGGCAAATGATGGCCGAGACCGAACCCGCTTTGCATACGATCGCCAGTGGTCGTGATGCCATCATTGATACGTGGGGCTCACCTTCAAAATCCGATCTAACTGCTGCGCGCAAGTTATTGAAACTGGTGGAATGCGAATATTTGTCGGATCGACCATGGGCGGTTCTCTCCCAAGGTGAACGCCAACGAATTCTCATCGGTCGAGCACTGATGGCTCGTCCGGAATTGTTGATACTCGATGAGCCTTGTGCGGGCCTAGATCCAGTGGCTCGCGAACGTTTCTTGGAGTTCATCGAACGCCTTGGTAACGATCCTTCTGGCCCGACACTTGTCCTAGTGACGCATCATGTAGAAGAGATCACCCCAGTGTTCACTCACGTCATCATGATACGCGAGGGCAAAGTTCTCGCCAGGGGGCCGAGGAAACAAACGCTCAATTCCAAAAACCTTTCGGAGACCTTTCAAGCGAATATCAAGCTCCGCTCAAATGGAGAGCGGTTGAATGCGATCATCACGCTTTGATCACTAGCCACCCGCAACGATCTGCACGATTTCTAGGCGGTCACCTGACTGCAACTCGCGACTTGCGAACTCTGAAGGAGCCACCGCGTCACCGTTATGTTCGACCACGACGCTCCGTGGAAGCAGTTTTTGCAGGACGAGAAAACTCTCCACACTGCACGGAAGCATCGTTTTCACGAGCTGACCGTTTGCTGTGATTAACCCTTCGCTCATGCTGTCAGTGCGGTATCCCAATCTTTGAAAACTGGCTCATAACCTAAGCGAGAAACCATCGTCGCCACTTCCAACGGGGTTCGATTATCAGCAATGTCGAACTGCCCTGTAGCATTCGTTGCTCGCATGGTTTGTGGCGCAAATTCGCTGGCTCCTTCGGCAAGCGGAACAATCTTTCCACGCTCGGTACGGTGAATCGAATCTTTCCCTGCCCCTGTGTAACCGCCGGGCTCTGTGTGGCTCCCTGCTGAAATATGAGTAATCCCCAACGAAACTAAGTTGTCACGAAGTGTCGCAGGTTCACGCGTGGAGAGTACCAATCCGACATCCGGGAATACCAATCTGAAAGCGCAGATCAACTGCACTAACTCACGATCACTCAGTTGGGTCAATGGTTCAAAATCCCCTGCATTGGGGCGCAATCGCGGAAGTGAAACCGTGAGTTGAGCACGCCAACAATGACGCAACAAATAATCGGCATGCGCTGCCAATGCCAACGCCTCAACTCGCCAATCACTCAACCCATACAAGGCTCCAATCCCGATTCGCCGAAACCCTGCCGCGTAGGCACGCTCGGGAGTTTCCAGTCGCCAATCAAAATCCTTCTTTGGCCCTGCCGTGTGCATTTGATCATAAACTGTGCGGTCATAGGTTTCTTGGTAAACGACCAAGCCTTCCGCGCCCGCAGCAACCAACGGTCGATACTCCGCCGTTTCCATAGGCCCAATTTCTAGGGCTACACCGGGAACCTCTGCACGCACCGCAGCAACACACTCGGCGAGGTAACTCGTTGAAATAAATTTGGGATGTTCCCCTGCCACCAACAAAATCTGACGAAAACCCTGATCTCTGAGCTCCCTCGCCTCCGCTGCCACATCCTCAACACTGAGCGTGACCCGCAGGATCGCGTTGTCTCTCGAAAAACCGCAATACTTGCAGTTATTAATGCACTCGTTAGAAAGGTAAAGCGGGGCAAAAAAACGGATGACTTTCCCAAACCTCTGGCGCGTCACCTCTTGAGAACGTTGGCTCATTGCTTCGAGACTCGCGGAGGCAGCCGTCGATAGGAG
>SXQI01000062.1 GCA_005793025.1 Verrucomicrobiales bacterium | reverse complement strand
TCGTCGAAGACATCATAGGTCGGTAACAGTGCCTTTTGGAACTTTTGCTCTATTTTTCCGGATCTTAATAAGGCTGCCGAGTTGAACAAGGGCTTGCCGGGTCGGTCCGAGTTCCAATCCACAAAGCCGACACACAACGGCGTGAAACCCACTTGAGCAGCGGCGACCTCCAGAGCAGCGATGTTTCGATCGACAAAATCCTTCCGTAACAACAGATCACGCGGCGGGTAACCACAAACGAACATCTCCGGCGCAATCACTAGTTCGGCACCTTTGTCACAAGCCTCCCGGTAACCGGCAAGGAGTCGGGCGACGTTCCCATCGAAATCCCCCACGGTTGAGTTGAGTTGCAGCAAACCAACGTTCACGCGCCCATCCTAGCCAATCCGTCCCCATCCGGGCAATCTTCAGCTGCGAATTGTTCGGACAACCATTGGGACTGAATCCGTGCTTCCCTATTGCAAAACACCCGATGAAAAAATCCATTTTCCCTGAGTTCCTTGCCTTTTCTGCCCTCTGTGTTACGGTCTGTCTCAAGTGAAACCCATGTTGACTGGGAGCGGCACTGGGTTCAATTTGTTGAAATTACCCGACCCTTCCTCAATTAGGTCAAATCGCTCCAAACTACCAACCGAATCTCATGACTTCAGGAACCCGTAGCAATCGAAAACGAAACATTGGATTAGCCGTTGGACTGATCCTTGTGGCAGCCGTGGTCGCTGTTTATTTCATGCGCCGACGCGAAATACCTTTAGTGGTTGAGATAGAGAAAGTTGCGCTACGAAACCTTACTGAAGTGGTCCTCGCAAACGGCAAGATCCAGCCAGTGGTTCAAGTTACGATTAATCCAGAAGTCAGCGGAGAAATCATCGCACTCGCCGTAAAGGAAGGCCAAGTTGTGAAATCCGGCGACCTTTTACTGAAGCTAAAACCGGATTATTATATTGCAGGTCGCAACTCCTCCGAGGCCAACTACAAATCGTCTCAGGCGAATGTCCATCTCGCGGAAGCTAATTTAAAAAAGTCTGAACTCGAGTTCCAACGTTTTAAGAAACTGTTTGAGTCCAACCTAGTTTCTGATTCTGAATTCCTTACAGTGAAAACCGCTTTGGAAGTTCAGAAGGCAACTCACGAAACTGCCGTTCACGGATCAGCCCAAGCTAAAGCTGCCCTTGCACGAGCGGAAGATGACCTCTCAAAAACTACGATTTACTCCCCCCTCGATGGAACAATCACGAAGCTCCGTTCGCAACTCGGTGAACGGGTGGTGGGAACGGCGATGATGGCCGGGACGGAGATCATGACGATTGCCAACCTCAATACAATCGAAGCCCGGGTTGATATTGGAGAAATCGATATCCCCCTGCTAGCTGTCGGCCAAACTGCCCAGCTCGAGATCGAGGCATTCCGCGATCGTAAATTTAAAGGCCACGTCACCGACATTGCGAACGCATCCAAGAACGCTGGAACCGGCAGCTCGTCCAGTGCTTCCGCCGCAACCGGCAGCACCGAAGCGACAAAGTTCGAAGTCAAAATACTCCTCACAGACAAAGACATTTTTAGACCGGGTATGTCCGTGACTGCTGAAATCGAAACCCGATCCCGCAGCAATGTCGTCACTGTTCCCATCCAATCCGTAACGACGCGACTACCCAAAAAACCTAAGCTGGATCTGAAGAAAACAGAGGCTGATTTGGACCCAACTCTTAGCAAACAAAAAACTAAGGTTGAGGTAAAACCGGACGAGGTCGTTTTTATCATCGAAAATGCTCAAGCCAAGATGACCAAAGTTAAGACAGGCATTAGCGACAATTCTTACATTGAAGTTACCGAAGGTCTGAACGTGGGTCAGGACGTTGTTTCTGGAGGTTACAAAATGATCAGTCGCGATTTGGAGGATGGAAAAAAAGTCCAGATCAACCAAACCCCTGAAATGCGTCCCAAGCTCTGATCCATCCGCATGGCACTGATCCAACTCACAAAAATCTCACGGCGCTACGTCATGGGTTCTGAGACGATCCATGCCTTGCGCGAGGTCGATGTTTCGATCTCTCGTGGCGAATACGTCGCGATCATGGGGCCATCTGGCTCGGGCAAATCGACGCTCATGAACTTGCTCGGGTGCCTCGACACCCCATCGTCCGGTGAATTCCTGCTCAACGGCTCTAATGTGAGCCACATGGATGACAATCAACTCGCGGAACTTCGAAACCGTGAAATTGGATTCGTGTTCCAGAGTTTTCACCTACTTCCACGTTCGGACGCCTTACATAATGTCGAATTGCCACTGATTTATTCAGGAATGACCCCTTCACTACGTCGCCAACGAGCATTGGATGTTTTGGCTCACGTCGGATTAGGCGATCGCGTCCATCATAAGCCCAACGAGATGTCCGGTGGACAGCGGCAACGGGTTGCGATCGCAAGAGCACTTGTAAATAACCCCTCCATCCTCCTCGCCGACGAACCTACGGGAAACCTAGACTCCCGGACCGGTGATGAGATCATGGTCCTTTTTGAGGAACTCTGGCGCAAAGGCAACACCATCATCCTCGTGACCCATGAGGAAGTCGTTGCTCGTCACGCCCGACGCATTATTCGTCTCCGAGACGGGTTAATCGCAAGCGATGAACCGAGTCCCGGAGCTTCTGCCCTCCAAGCGGTCGAACACCCATGACGCTCTGGCAGGAAATAAAGGAGGGAACAGTCATTTCATTCGCCGCCCTGCGTGCGAACAAACTTCGCAGTGGCTTAACGACTCTAGGCATCGTAATCGGCATCGTCACTGTGACGCTGATGGCAACTGCCATCCAAGGACTCAATAGCGCATTTCGTGCGAGCATCTCCTCCATGGGAAGCGACACCCTTTACATCCACCGCTTCAGTTGGTTCAACGACTCGCATGCGGAATGGTTGAAAGCATTCCGAAGACCTTACATCACCCTTGATCAGATCGAGGCACTTTCTCAGCAGGCCACATTAATTAAAGCCATCACCCCCTTCTCCGACTGCCGACTTCCTGTCACCTACAAAAACCGCACCTCCAAGTCGGTGACAGTTTTAGGCTGTAACGAACAATTCGTGAACATCGCTGGAAACACCGTCGCAGAAGGACGGTTTTTCAACGCCGCAGAGGCAAGCGGTGGTCGTCCTGTCTGCACCATCGGTTCTGGCATCGCGACGAACCTCTTCCCAAATATCTCGCCGATTGGCAAAAAAATCCGCGTCGGTGGGTCAACGGTTGAAATTGTCGGAATCATGTCTCAGCAGGGCAATTTTCTGGGCGCATTCAGTCTCGACAATCAAGTCATCGTTCCCATGCGCTATTACACCCTCGCATTCCAACACGTGTCGGATTACGAAATTCACATTCGCGTCGCTTCCATGGAACAAATCGAAGACTCCAAGGAAGAGATCCGAGGGATACTCCGAAAAATCCGCCATGTCCCTGCCGGTGTTGAGGATAATTTCGCCATCAACCAGCAGGAGATGTTCATTTCCACTTTTAACCGTATCGGAGGGATTATTGCGTCCGCTGGGCTTTTCATCACGGGTCTCTCCCTATTCGTCGGTGGCATCGGAATCATGAACATTATGTTCGTCTCTGTTGCCGAACGCACCAAGGAGATTGGGATACGAAAAGCCATTGGAGCAAAACGGCGGACGATTCTAATGCAATTCCTCACCGAGGCTGCCGGTATTTGTCTCTTTGCTGGGCTACTGGGGCTTGCGATCGCATTTCCTTTGACGTTGGTGATCAGGCAATTCCTCCCAGCAACTCTTTCCCTCCCCATTGTCGGTCTCGCAGTAGGTGTGTCGCTATTTACGGGTGTTGTCTCAGGGTTTTTGCCGGCTTGGCGTGCCGCGCGGATGAACCCTGTGGATGCCCTTCGCAATGACTAACCTCATGTTTCGCGCCGAACTCAGAGAAAGTCTCAGCATGGCCCTCAAGGCCGTCGCCGCACATAAACTGAGATCGATCCTGACCCTCCTTGGAGTTCTGATCGGTGTATTCTCCATCATCGTTGTGATGACGGCACTCCGAGTGATGCAGACCCAGATCGAAGGTGAAATGAGCGGCCTCGGTGCTAATACGTTTGCTGCCACCCAATTTCCGCCCGTTTATTTTGGCGGCCCTGAGGGATTCGAGAAATTCTGGCGCCGCAAACGGATCACGATGCAACACGCCAAGTTAGTGAAGGAAAAGGCAACTCTGGCAAGCCACGTGGGAGTTGAAACCCACTTGTGGAATGGGGAAGTAGGCTCACGTTTTACTAAATCCACCCCAGGCGTGGAACTTTTGGGGGGCACTCCGGCGAATTTCCTAGCTCGAGGGTGGGATATCCATGAAGGTCGCCCTCTTTTAGAAGAGGATTTGTTGAATTCGCGACATTGCTGCGTTCTTGGGAATGCGCTGGCTACCAACCTTTTTCCTTTCGCTACCGCCGTTGGCGAACAAGTGAAATTCGACGGAATCAACTACACTGTCGTCGGGGTGATCGCCCCCAAAGGGTCAAGTTCCCAAGGCAACCAAGATAAATTCGCCGTCATCCCAATTTCTACAGGGCTCGACCGTTACGGCCGGATGATGCGAAGCCTAACCATCTACGTTCAAGCTCCGAACCAAAGTGCCTACGATGATACAATGGAACAAGTCCGAGGGATCCTCCGGACGGTTCGTAAAGTGCCACCCGGGAAAGATGATGACTTCGAATTATTCTCGAACGAATCCCTGATCACCCAATTCAAAACAATCACGTTCAGCGTGCGGATTGGTGTCGCAGTCATTAGTTCCATTGCCTTGCTCGCTGCAGGCATTGGGATAATGAACATCATGCTCGTCTCAGTGACTGAACGCACTCGCGAGATTGGCATCCGACGCGCCGTTGGTGCCAAGAAACGCAATATCATGGCTCAATTCATTCTGGAGGCCATGGTGCTTTGTCAACTCGGCGGGATATGCGGCGTCATCCTCGGGATTTTCGGCGGCAATATTGTCGCTTTTTACCTCGGCCTGCCCGCAGTCATCCCCATCGATTGGACGATTATCGGCCTCGTGATTTGCTCGGTTGTGGGAGTGGTTTTTGGAACCTATCCCGCTTACAAAGCCGCGAATTTGGACCCCATCGAATCGCTGAGATACGAATAGTCTGGATCTGAGAGGAACTTCCCTTAAGCCGAAGTGCTGCTGAAAGTCGCCAAGATTTCACTGGCGTGGTGTTCGGGTGAAACTGTCGCCCAAATCTTTCGGATCCTGCCCGCGGGATCGATCAAAAATGTGACTCGATGGTTACCCATATATCGTCGGCCCATGAATGATTTTTCTCCCCACACCCCATAAGCCCTAGCGACGGTTTGACCTTCATCTGCAAGGAGCAAGAAAGGGAGGGAAAACTTTTCCACGAATTTGACGTGCGATTTCACCGTGTCGGGACTCACTCCCACAACGACGATATTCTGATCAATGAACGAAGAATAGTTGTCGCGAAAGCCACAGGCTTCCTTGTTACAACCTAGGGTATTGTCCTTGGGATAGAAAAAAAGGACCACGAACTGCCCCGCCCATTCTGCCAACGAAACCCTTTTGCCTTCTTGGGTGAGCGCGTCAAAAGCAGGAGCTAGATCCCCTTCCTTGAGTTGTAAATCGGGAGCTTTTGCCATGTTACACAGCCACAAAACCAAACCTGCGATCATTCACTCAATCGACTCACTATTTCCCCGCCGGACACAACATTACAAACCAAGCGTTGGCGTTTTTATCATCTCCGGCCAGAACTAAACAATCTCCAGAAGGGAAAACTTGCTTCACTTTCTTTGTTAATTTTCCCTCACCGAATAACTTAACCTCAAAACCATCTTCCCCTAGATCCTGGATTTCGATGTCGCACTTGTTGCTCATCTTAACCTTCTTTAACTCGTTCGGCAGGACCACAACGGTTTGAGCATCAACCTCGAAGTAGTTTTTCCACTTAAAAACAGCCTTCAGTTTTTCTTTCGTTTTGTCGTCTATTTCTTTGAGGTTCGCCTTATCCGGTTTCATCTCATCAGTTCCCCAAACCAAACGAGCTTGGAACTTGGTCTCCGCCGCAGCCGTAGCACACGGATTCAAGGCAAGAAAAACTCCCATCAACGCGACAGGAATCCATCGAAATGCGCGGAAACTTAAATGCATGGAGGCCAACAATAGTGTAACCCGCAAAAAACTCAATTACTGACCGCTAGGAATCCAAACCACTGTCATCCCTTCAGATTGCGAATGAAATGTAATCGAACCATCGTCCGGTTCGGATGCATCGATTTCATGCACCGCCGTTTGCAGTCGAAGTCCGGGCAGATCAAACGATGTGACTGACATCAGAACCGCGACGGCTGCGATTGCTGCCGCAAAAGGAACCCCAATCCGAGACCACCACCGGGTCGCCTCTGGGCGCGGAGCTGGTGTCGGTGCCGACTCGATCCCGCGTTGAATCTTGGACCAATAAAACTCACGAGATTCAGGCAATTTAACCAGCAACTCGTTATCGGCCATGGCTGATTTGATCCCTTTCAGCTCCTGAAAGATCTGCCGTGCCTCAGAATCTCCTGCAAGCCAAGTCGCGATCCGCCGGGCTTCTCCAGAGGAGACTTCGTTGTCCAGATACGCCTGTAGTTTTAAGATTTCGTCAGTCTTCATTTTATTGAGGAAACTCGTCACGCTTTAACCCTGCGAGCAACGCAGCCATTTTCCGTCGAGCATAAAACAATCGAGACATCACGGTACCAATCGAACACTGCATCTTCTTCGCAATCACCTTGTATTCCAAATCTTCAAATTCGTGTAAAACCAACACCGTTCGGTGCTCATAACTCAACTGCGCCAAGGCTTTATCGATTTTAATTCGTAATTCCCCACGTTCCAACCCCTCCGTCGGGTTGGTATTCACCACAGGCATCTGACGTTCGACCCCGCCCATTTCTTCATTCAAATGTTCGAGAGAGTCTGATCTGACTCGTTTCTGCCTCCGCAATTGATCCAACGCTAAATTGATCGTGATCCGGGTCATCCACGTCGCAAAACTCGAGTCCCCTTGGAATTGTGTTAGCCGTTGCCAACTTTTGATCCAAGCTTCCTGCGACACATCTACCGCATCGTCCTCGTTCCGCAGCATACTGAACGCCCGGGCGTAGATTTTATCCCTATGACGAGCCACCAATTCTTCAAAGGCAACCGTGTCCCCTTTCTGGGCGGCCTTGACAAGAATGTCATCCGCCGCAGCCGGGTAATCGATGCTTGTGGCTTTCTTCATTGGTTAATGACGGCGCGGTACAACAATTATTCAATCCTCCGCTTACAGTTGACCTTTGGTGCTTGGGATTTGACCCAAAATCCTTGGATCTCGTTGACAGGCAACATCTAACGCTTTGGCGAATGCCTTAAACAATCCTTCGACTACGTGATGAGGTTCCTCCCCGTAGAGCAATTCCAAATGCAAATTACAGCGGGCTTCGTTTGCGAATCCTTGAAAAAACTCGCGAGCTAGTCCAAACCGAAAGCGAGAGGACATATCCTGCGATTTTTCGTCGTGACTCAGTGTTTTGTAAGCCATTTTGTCCAGGCCACGCCAAACTAGGTAGGGGCGACCGCTGAAATCGATTACGCAACGTGCCAAACACTCGTCCATGGGGACATATGCCTCTCCTGAAAATGGGTTTTGCGGATCGAATCCTGCTCCATAGCGTTTGATTCCCTTCTTGTCACCTAACGCCTGCAACATCACCTTCCCCAAGGCAATCCCGCAATCTTCCACGGTATGGTGGGCATCGACTTCTAAATCCCCCCGACATTTGAGCCGCAAATCCACCACGGCATGTTTTGCGAAAAGGGTGAGCATATGATCGAAAAACGGAATTCCCGACTTGATCGTGGATTTGCCGGATCCATCGATCTCCAATCGGATTTCGATAGAAGTTTCTTTCGTCGCTCGTTTTAACTGCGCCTGCCGAGATATCATTCAACAAGAATAAACCAAGAATCCCAACGGTGGCGAAAGAATTATAGGGCAATCAGCCCTAATGTGATTTGACATCCGGCGATGCTGCTCTAGGATTTGCGCACTCGGTAGGGGTCGTAGCTCAGTTGGTAGAGCACCACAATGGCATTGTGGGGGTCAGGGGTTCGAATCCCCTCGGCTCCACCATTTCGG
>SXQI01000061.1 GCA_005793025.1 Verrucomicrobiales bacterium | reverse complement strand
CTATCAAGCTCAAAGTTTTGGTTGCAAAAGCAATGCGGGAAAAGTGATTGGTTTTGGGCAGGGTTTCCGCTTGCGTTTGTAGGGGGTTGGTTGAAAGTAAACCGGAGAAGCGAATGGAATTCGCTTCAATCGAAAATGCTGCCTATGGAAGCTATTATCGTCCCCTCTCGAGTCCTCGTCGTTAGCCTTGCGCTGATGGTTATTAGCGATTTTTCAAGCAAGGTGGTTGCTGATGAAAAACCGGTCGTCGGGACCGAATTGTCGCCGATCACGTTACAAGGCGGGGTTCATACGGTGATGGAAGGGCCGGTTTATCCTGATGTTTTCCCATTCAGTGATGATTTCGAAGTGGACTCAGCGGATCGTTGGGATGTGGTGGTAGGGTATTTATCGCAGGGGGAAGGGGATCCGGTGGTGGACGATTACACGGTTGAGTTCAACTTCGACTATGGCACCAGCACGTTTAACCGATTTGCTCCGAATGGGTTTGATGTCGAAACTTTCTATATCCCTCCGGCACCCCACAGTCAGGGAACGACACGCGGGCTGAAAGTGACTGTGAACAAGAATGATGATGTTGAGCAAAGTTTCGCGGTGAATTTGTTTCCTAAATCGCCAATTTTTAAGGGGGATTACGTGCTCAAATTCGATCTTTTTATGAATCACGGTTCCTATGGGGCTACGGGTTCTGGAACGACTGAATCGGCGATTTTTGGACTGAATTGCACGGGCACTAATGCGGTTTGGCAGATTTTTTCGTCTGCACCCGACTTGAATGCAGGACTTCCTCAAAAAAGCGATGGGTTGTGGTTTTCGATTACTGGAGACGGGGGTGCTGGAACGGATTTGCGAGCGGCGGTAGGTAATCCGAATGGGCCTGCACTGAATCTGTCGAACGGGGCTGGAGGTTTTATTGATCGAGATGGCGATGGTCGATTTGATGTTTCGGATGAGGATGCTTACCTGCGGCAAGTTTTTGCGTCGCCGCCTGGGGAAGTGGCTGGGGTGATCGGCAAACGGTGGGTAGAGGTGGAGATCATGCAACGGGACGATGTCATTACTTGGAAATTGGACAATCGCCTTATTGCAACCCGATTGAATACTTCTCCTTACAAAGGGGGGTTGCCGATGATCGGTTTGATGGACACGTTTTCTTCGATCGCCGACGAGAGAGATCAGACGTTCGTGATTTTTGATAATGTTCGTGTGCTTCCGATCCGAAATGTTGTCGTGGACACGGCGGATAATTCGAGTGGATCCACGGACGGAAAAACATCACTCAAAGAAGCACTCACCGGAACAAGGGAAAATGATTGGATCACCTTCAATTTACCTGGGTCAGGGCCATTTTATATCCAAACTCCGGAGTTGGGATACCCGTTGATCACCAATCATGGTCTCTTGATTGATGGCTATAGTCAGGGAGGCTCGGCTGCAAATACAGGTGGGATTCTTGAACCGAATAATGCGACGGTCCAAATTGTGTTGGATTCTCGATCCACGACAGGCGGACGAACGAGGATTGGCGAAGCGACCGGTAATACTGGGTTTGGTTTGAGCGAGAGCGCGATTCTTGGAATCAAAAATGCAAAGGGAGTTAGTTTGAAGGGATTGGCATTTCTTTCTCGGATTACTGGAGGAACTGAGAGCGATCCTGATATTTACTCGATTGCATTCATGAACGAGTCGGCGAATGGCCGCGTTCAAGGTTGTTGGTTCGGAGTGGATCCGCAGAAAACGGCTGAGGGAACCTGGTTGATTGCTGGAGGCCGAAGTGCCGTGGCCTCTTTTCGTGACTCAACTTTGCCTGAGTCCAATAATTACCAAGGTTACTCAACCGGCATGACGATTGGGACGGACGGGGATGCTTTGGAGGATGTTTCGGAGTTTAATGTGATGGTTGGAAACGAGGTTGCGATCCATTTACAAACTCCAAATACGAAGGTTTCAGGCAATTTGATCAACGTCCTTCCTGATGGTCAGTTTTTTAAGGGAGCGAGTGATTCCACTTACGCCGTAGGGAAAAGTATCGAGGCGATCGAGAACGGTAAGGGGGACGAGATGCTAATCGGAACGGACGGAAACACGATTAGTGATGCGAACGAGCGAAATGTATTCGGGCCTGTGCGGTATGATGTGTTTCTTGAGTTTTGGAGGGTTGCTACGAATGTCGTGGTTGCTGGAAATTATGTGGGGATCGGTCAGGACCGAAGCACCACCTTTGTGAGTGAAACTTCTCTGCTGACGGTTCGGAAAAATTCGAATGTGCGCGTAGGTAGCAATTTAAACGGTAATTCGGATTCGTTGGAAGCCAACTTGGTTTACAACCTCGAAAGGCCGTTGTTCAACCTTCATGCCAGCAATTTTGATGGGGATGGAAGCGAGGCGGCTCGAATCTCTCTCCGAGGGAATGAATTGGTGAATAACGCAAATATTTTCCCGTTCATTCCAGAGAGTGCGGACAAAATAACGAAGTTTTTTTCAAAGCCGATGGCGCGTCCGGATGTCGTTTATCGCCCGTCCATTTCAGCCAGCACCACGGTGGATAATTTGGTTGGGATGGTTCCAGAGCAGAACTTCGGCAGTGGCAGCGTGGTTGTGGTGGATGTGTATTTGGCGGACCTTGTCAGTGCCGCAAAACTTACTTCTGAACCTCAGGGCAGAAAGTATCTCACGTCTTTCGTTGAGAATTCAGACCTTGATTTGGATCCTACCTCGGGACCGTTCAGTTTTGATCTCACTCCATTCGCATTGACACAGGATGAAGTCAAGTCGCTGACGGTTACGGCAAATTACTTACCGGATAGTTGGTTGGGATATGATCTAAATCCATGGACAAGCAGTTTCTCAATGCTCCCTTCGGACGAGGAGTTGAGAATTACGAGTATTTCGAGAGCCAATGGAAATGTGGTTATCGCACGAACTTTTGGTCGTGGCCCATTTCGCCTAGAGAAACGAACCAGTGTCGGGACACCGAGTGTGTGGCAACCTGTGGAATCGATTGTCGAGGGGAATACGTTTACGATTAAACCCTCAGATGCTGCTGGGTTTTTTCGAGTCAGATCAGGTTTTTGAGCATTTAGTAGATGTTCCAAACCATGGGAGATTCTTGTGCCTCCCAACCGTTGAGATGGACTCGGATCGCGTCGTGGTCGGAAATACCTGACAGGGAGGCAATCAAGTTTACCTACCGTCAAGGGGGGATTCCTAGGGAGGGGTTTCTGTATCGATTGGAGGGTCAGGTGAAAGCGTTCGAGAATTCCTGCCGTCACATCCCGATTCCATTAGATTATGGGGACGGTCATTTTTTTGATTCAACGCGGTCACGAATCCTCTGCCAAAACCACGGAGCACTATTCGACCCATCGACAGGATTGTGTGTCAGAGGGCCTTGTGAGGGTGCGTTCCTGAACCAACTTACGGTTTGCTTAGAGGACGGATGGGTTTATCTGCGTAATTTGGATTAAAACGGTTCGATCTCGGCGGTTGTGGTTTTGTTGGCCGATTGATTGTTTATCAAATGCGACGTAATTGAGATGCGCTGGCACCCCTGCCGGGGTGCGGGGAATTGGGGTGCAAGCTCCGGTGGTGTCGCTCCGCTCAACCACCGGCTACAAGCTCAGATGCCTTCGGCATCAACCCAACCACCGGCTACGAGCTCAGATGCCTCTGGCATCAACCCGGTCACTGGCTACTCGTTCAGTTGCCAACGTCACTCCACAAGCCGGCGAAAACTAGTGCGATCACGGAGGGGATGGTTTTATTTCGATGCTCTCATGCAGGGGATTGGGAGGAGCCTATTGTTCCGTGCGTAGAGATTGGTTTACAGCGTCATAGACTTTGCGCAGCGGAACCCCTGAACGGATCGCTGCTGCCTTGCATGACTCGAATTCCGGAGATTGGTGGATCACTTCATCGCCAAGCTTACCAATTTTGACGCTGATTTCGCCGTAGGAGGTGGAAACAGGGATCCATTCCCGATGAAGTTTGCGACGGAGAGCGGTTGTTTGCCGAACGCCGAAGGCGGAAGTTTGGCGTAGAATCATCTGTGAAAACTTATCGGCTTTTTCGGGTTCGCAGAGCACCGTGAGCAAGGCACCCGGCCGATTCTTCTTCATCTGGATGGGAGTATGGAAAACATCCAGAGCACCTTCAGCGAGGGCATGTTCGATAAAAAAACCGAGTAGTTCTGGGTTGGTGTCGTCGAGGTTGGTTTCCAATACGGCAATTGAGTCGGTTTCCCAAGGGGTGTGGCTCTCGGTTTGGGATTGGCCAAGGATTGCGCGGAGGACATTCGGGCGGGTTTTATTGTCTCTTGTTCCTAAACCATACCCAATTTTTTCAGGGACAAGGCCTTGGAGTGGGCCAAAGGACTGGACAAATTCGGCAAGCAGGGCTGCGCCGGTGGGAGTGACCAATTCGTTCTCTTCATCGCACTGAGTGATGGGGATTTGAGCATCCCCAAGGATTGCGAGAGTTGCTGGTGCTGGAATGGGGAAGCGGCCATGGGCGCATTGGATCCAGCCAGTGCCTTCGCAAACGGAGGAAGCTATTATCTTTGGGTGGTGTAGTGCTTCGATGCAGACGCAGGCTGCCACGATGTCCACGATTGAATCGATGGCGCCCACTTCGTGAAAGTGAACGTTTTCCTCTGGCAATCCATGGATACGGCCTTCAGCAATGGCGATTCGGCGAAAGATCGCAATCGATTTTTGTTTGACCCAGTCGGTGAGTTGGCTCTGGTTGATCAGGGTGCGGATGTCGGAAAAAGTTCGGTGGTGATGATGTTCCCTTTGGGGTGAGTGAAAGTCTGGAATCGGAGCGAAGGATTTAAAAATGGGTGATGGGCTGTGTGTGTGTGGATGGGAATGGCCTGCATGGGTGTGGGTGCCGAGGGGGTGAGAATGCGTCGCCTCAGCATGGCAATGGACGTCGAATTTGATGCCTGAGATCTGGCACTTGGTTTCTTGGCGTGCGTGAACATGATAACCCTTGAGGGGCAGTTTTTTTAGTTCGGCTTCAAGGTGCTCAAATGGAACCCCGAGGGCGATCAAAGCACCGGTGAACATGTCGCCACTGATTCCACTGAATATATCTAAATAAAGTGTTTTCATGAATGCGTGGTGCTTTTCGGAGGGTTTGCGGATTCCGAGGCGAGGGTGTTGATTTGGCTCGCGGCGAACCCAGCACCGAAGCCGTTGTCAATGTTGACGACCGTGACGCCACTTCCACAACTATTGAGCATGGTGAGCAAGGCCGATAGTCCTCCAAAATTCGCGCCATAGCCCACACTCGTGGGAACCGCGATGATCGGTCGGCGAACCAGTCCAGCAACGACGCTAGGCAGGGCTCCTTCCATGCCCGCAACAACGACAATGACGTTGGCTTGTTGGAGGAGGTCCAACCGTCTGAAAAGGCGATGGAGACCAGCGACTCCCACGTCGAAAATGCGTTCAACACGGTTGCCCATAACCTCGGCGGTGACGGAGGCTTCTTCTGCCACGGGGAGATCGCTCGTGCCCGCGCAGAGGACTGCGATGAATCCGGGTTGGAGGGGCAGGGGAGCGAGCTGGATTGTGACGCATCGAGCTGTGGAATGATGAACCGCTTGCGGGAATGATTCTGTCAAGATGCGCGCTGCATTTTCACTGACTCGAGTGATAAGAACTCGATTGTTGGCTGATAATAATTGTGTCGCGATCGCGAGGATTTGAGGGGGAGTTTTACCTTCCCCAAAAATTACCTCTGGAAACCCAGTCCGGACGGCACGGTGGGTGTCCACTTGAGCGAACACGAGGTCTGCGATGGGTGGGCGTTGGAGTGTTCGCACCGTTTCTTCCAGCGATTTGTCGCCAGTACGAAAGGATTCGAGAATTTGAGATAACTCAGCGGGAGTCACTCTCGGAGATTAACGCACCTAGAGGACGAAGTAAATTTATGGATGATCAAACTTGTGGTGATGTCCGCTTCGATCGCGAGGAGTGAGCTGAGTCGGGTGGACAAGGTGTTTGCGAAGCTTGACGTAATAATTGGGAGGATCGTAACTTGAAGCCATCAACCGATGCGAATCCAGACAATCAACGTCCTCTGGTGGCGGCCAATATTTGTATGGGTTTTGACCTGCCTTTTGGGAGCGGGAGTCGAAGGATCCCCAGCAAATCGAGCAGCGTTTGAAAAGCACTACGATCGTTTTCTGGCAAGGAATCTCGCCGTTTGTTCGACCTGCCATTTACCGAGCAAAAATAGAAACCCCGAGAATTTGGAGGAGTTTCCCCATAATCCATTTGGGAATCGCCTTCGAGTGCTAGGGGATGAGTTACAAGCGGCGGGGAAGAAAAAGGAGATCGCGGGCAGGTTGGGAATGGTTGCAAGTGAGGATTCGGATGGTGATGGAGTGGCGAATGAAGTGGAGTTGTTACTCGGACGTTCTCCGGGTGATCCGCAGGAGACACCAACCGCCAAGGAATTAGCAACTGCGAAGGACAAGGTTAAGGAACTTGGAAAATTTCTCTCGAGCTACCGTTGGAAGCCGTTCGAGCCTGTAAAAAGGCCTTCGGTTCCTCCAGTCGGTGGCCGGAATCCGATCGATGCGTTTTTGACAGCAGAGCGAGAGGTTCATGGACTTAAGCCGAGACCTGAAGCTTCGAAGGAGGTTTTGCTTCGGCGGGTTTATCTCGATCTGACGGGCCTCAATCCTACTCCTGATGAACAACGGGCCTATCTTCAAGATCAGGATCCACAGGCTTATGAACGATTGGTGGATCGCTTGCTGGTGGACTCACGTCACGGTGAGCGATGGGCTCGGCATTGGATGGATACATGGCGTTATAGCGACTGGGCCGGATGGACAGATGGAAATCAGGTTCGGGATTCCAAGCCGCATATCTGGCGTTGGCGGGACTGGATTGTGGATTCTGTGAACAAGGATAAACCTTACGATCGGATGGTTGTGGAAATGTTGGCCGCTGATGAGCTTGCTCCGGAGGATACGGACGCATTGCGCGCCACGGGGTTTCTGGTCCGAAATTTCAAAATGCTTTCACGGGAACAATGGCTGGAAGACACGGTGAAGCACACATCTCAAGCATTTATGGGGTTAACGATGGGGTGTGCTAAATGCCACGACCATATGTTCGATCCGATTTCGCAGCGAGAGTATTTCGAAATGCGAGCGATTTTTGAGCCGCACAATGTGCGCACGGATCGAATTCCTGGCCAACTTGATCGAGCCAAAGACGGCTTGGTGAGAGCGTTTGATTCGACGAACGCCCCGACCTATTTGTTCGTCCGAGGGGACGAGCGCCACCCATTGACGAACGAGGTCATCCAACCTGCTGTGCCGTCGGCACTGGGGGGAACTCTTGAGTTCCGAGAGATCCAACTTCCAGATTCTTCGGTTAATCCCGACAGGCGAGAATTCGTCTTAGCTGAAGTTCGGAATGTTACTCGGAACGGGATTACCGAAGCCAAGGCTGCATTGCAAAAAGTGCTCGTTAGAACGAATGCTGTTTCAACCGAGTTGGTGGAAGCGGAGTTGGTCTTAAAAATGGCGGAGCAGAAGGATCAAGTTTTGTTGGCGTCGATCGAAATGGAGCTAACGCCTTCCAACCTTGTGGGGGCGACTAATCTTGGCTTCATCCAACGACAACTCAGTTTCACGGAGGCGCAATTGAAGCAGCATCGATCGAAGATTGCATTTAATGAGGCTCAGCGAAAGGCAGAGGAGTCTGCGGCAACCGCGCTCAAAGCAACCGTGGATGATAAAGTTGCTCGTGAGTTGGTTCAGAAAACAGCAACCGAGTTTACTGAAACAGGTAAGAAATTGACGGAAGCCACCACACAATTGGCCGATGCATTGGCGTTGGTTTCGAAGCCACGGGATGCCACGTTCAAACCACGTGGTGCTGAAACTTACCCGAGCACAAGCACGGGAAGACGATTGGCGTTTGCGAATTGGGTGACGCACCCTCAAAACCCACTCACGGCAAGAGTCGCAGTGAACCACATTTGGCAGCATCATTTCGGTCGGGGGTTGGTGGGGAGTCCATCAGATTTTGGAAGAAATGGACGGGCACCGACGCACCCTCAGTTGCTGGATTGGCTGGCGGCGGAGTTCATTTCCCAAGGATGGAGTATGAAGGCGTTGCACCGTATGATGCTTACGAGTGCGACCTACCGAATGGCTTCGACTCCTGAGAGTGCTGCCATTGGGATTGATCCGGACAATGTGTATCTTTGGCGCATGAACTCGCGTCGATTGGAGGCTGAGGTGGTGCGGGACAATTTGTTATCGGTTGCTGGGACCCTCGATCCTATCCAAGGTGGTCCCGACATCGATCACGGGTTGGCGATGACTTCGGTGCGGCGGTCGATTTATTTGCGTCATGCTGCTGAAAAGCAGGCGGAATTCTTGCAGATTTTTGATGGTGCCAGTGTCACGGAATGTTACGAGCGGCATCCGAGTGTGATGCCTCAGCAAGCGTTGGCCATGGCGAACAGCGAACTTTCCCACCGTCAGGCCAAACGACTCGCGGCGTTGGTCAGCCAGCAATGCCAAGGAGATCAATCTAGTTTTGTAACGCGGGCTTTTGAACGAGTTCTTGCTCGGACACCGAGTCAACCTGAGTTGGAGGCGTGCCTCCAGTTTTTAGTGGCCGCCCCCATCGCTGGTTCTCGAACGCCAGAAGAGTCGATTCGGCCGGCGGAAAATCTGATGCTTGTGCTGTTGAATCATAACGATTTTGTCACCGTGAGATAACCTATGGCCCACGAACACAATTCAAGATGCGCTGGAGTTTCCCGACGGAGTTTCCTTGCAGATACCGGGATGGGTTTCACCGGCTTGGCTCTCGGTTCTCTTTTGTTTAAGGATGGGAATCTTCGAGCTGAAGGAGAGTGGCATCTCCCGAATGGAAAAACTCATTTCCCCGCCAAAGCAAAATCAGTCATCTGGATTTTCCTGTGCGGTGGGGTCAGTCATTTGGAGAGTTTTGATGTCAAAACTGAGTTGAACAAATACGCCGGAAAATCGATCTCAGAAACTCCTTATGCTGCTGTAGCCAATAGTGAGGGAAAGAACGTGGTAGGGGCGAACCCGGTGCATGGGAATCGGAAAACGATCATGCCGCTTCAAACCGGTTTCAAGGCCTACGGGGAATGTGGCTTAGTGGTGGGCGATTGGTTCAAGAACATTGGAGAGTGCGCCGATGACATTGCGGTGATCAGATCGCTTTGGACCATTCATAATGATCACGGAGCGCAATTGACTTGGCAGACTGGACGGCACCCTCGTGAGTTGGAGCACCCGACCCTCGGATCTTGGGCTTGTTATGGGTTAGGTTCGATGAATGAGAATTTGCCTGAGTATGTTGTGATCGGTGCCCCGACGGGGGATTGTTGTGGTGGGACGTTTACCTACGGGGCCTCTTACCTTGGGCCTGAACATGGCGGGGTCCGATTGAACACCGATCCTAAGAACCCGCTTCCGTTTATCAAGCCGCCAAGAGAATTGATCACCCTCGAGGAGCAAACTCAGAATCTCAGTCTGTTAGGAAAGCTCAACCATTTGTCCGGAATCGATTATCCGGATGATCAAAATCTTCGAGCGAGAATTAAGTCCTACGAACTCGCGTTCCAGATGCAGACCAGCGTTCCTGAAACTCTGGAGTTGGCAAAAGAACCTGAACACATTCGAAAACTTTACGGCCTCGATGACGAGAAAACGAAAACGTTTGGCGAACAGTGTCTCGTGGCTCGACGGCTTGTGGAACGGGGTGTTCGTTTTGTGCAGATTTTTCATGGAGGAGGGGGTGGCGGAGCGTGGGATGCGCACAGTGATATAAAAACGAACCACACAAACCTTTCAACACAGGTCGATCAACCCGTGGCGGGGTTACTGAAAGACCTGAAGCAGCGGGGTTTGCTTCAGGATACATTAGTAGTTTTCGGCACCGAATTTGGACGTTCGCCGGGTGCGGAGGGGACGGGTCGAGACCATCATCCGCAGGGCTTTAGCGCGTGGATGGCCGGGGGTGGTGTGAAGGGGGGGATTCAGCATGGATCGACGGATGAACTTGGGTTTAATGCGGTGCAGGATCGCCATTTTGTTACGGATATTCACGCGACAACTTTGCACCAGATGGGGTTGGACTCTCGTCTTTTGGAGGTGCCGGGTCGAAAACGGTTGGATCGCGATCACGGCGAAGTTATCAAACAGATTTTGATTTAATTCGGTTTAATTGTTCGACTCAACGATCCATTAAAATGATTCCTCCGAAACGCAATTTAACCAATGACCTTCTGCTCCCCTGTCTGTTGTTTGCTGTGTTAGGAGGGATGACGTGGGCAGTGCGTGGGTCCTCAGGATACGGAGGTTGGATCGGATGTACTTTTGCGGGAGTCACGTGGGGAACGGCTTGGTGGTTTATTTCTCGCGATGGAAATGGAAATAGGTCGCGCCCCTACTCTTCGGGATGGGTGATACTGGCGTTGACGGTGGGTATCGGCATTGCAGGGGATCGTGGTTGGATGCAGTGGCCTCATTTCTTTTCGAACCGCATCTACACAAACTATGCACAAGGTGCTTTCGAACCGATCTCGAGGTGTTACGGTTTTCTGTGGCTTTTCATCGCTGGAGTTCCGTGGGCGGGTCTGGGGGCATGCTTACTTGCGTGGTGCAACGGAGGCAAAAAACTAAGTCTGCGGGATTGGATTTTCCGGATCGGTTGTGGATTGGGTGCAGGTTTTTTCGCCCGATGGCTTTTTGAGTATTCCCCCGAATTGTTTTTGCCGTTGCACGAAACGTTGGCGGCAAAGTATGCGAATCTTCCGGCGAATCCGACTTTGGGTCGATTGGTGAATGATTGTCGCGAGGCGGTGACGCATCTGGGATTGTATTTAGGTTTTTTAGGGTTCGAACTGAGTCGCCGCCACTGCCGGAATGCCATCCTGATTCTAGTCGTTGGTTTGTTGAATGGGCTGGGTTGGGCGATGTGCCAGAATTGGAAGTGGGCGGCAGGAGTTTGGCCTAGGGCTTCGTTTAATTGGTGGCGGTGCTGGGAATCTTGCGGGGGAATCAGTATCGGGATCGCCCTTGGAATTGCCTATTACTTGGTGAACAAACAACGTGATGCGGACGATTTGCCGGAGGTCGCGCGGAATACCTGCGATTTATGTTGGGAAAAATTTGGAGCTTATGCTGGATTGATTATCGGGCTGGGAATCTCGATCCGCAGCGGTTTGAAAGGATGGATCAACATCCACGTTGGGAACGAGGATTATTGGAGTAAGGTGCTTTGGATAATTTTTGGTTCCTTGATGGTGGTTGGTCTAGCTGTGGTAGCGGTGGTCCTCAAGCGGAGACCTAGACCGGAATTGGATGGGGACGATTTGTTTCCTAATGCATATTCAATCATGTGGATGGTATTGATCGTCCAAAACATTTTGGGCCAATTAGTGACTTCGCCTTACACGGAATGGAATGAGATGGCGTTTAAGATTTATTATCTCCTGCTGTTTTTCATATCAGCGGCCATTATTCACTACTATCATGTCGTTAATTCCAAATCACTAATCAACGCATCGACGGGGAAACAGCAGTGTTGAGTTTGAGGTATTTCTGCTTTCATTCGGATTATTGGTCTCCATTCTAAGAAACAACATCATGAGTTTAATCAGTCGCATTATCATTGTTCTCCTCGTTGCCATGGCACCTTATCTTCGTGCTCAAGATAGCTCACTTGGAACTCCGATCCCGCTTTGGGCCGATGGGGCTCCGGGAGCTTTGGGGGATAAAGACCAAGACAAACCGACATTGACGCCTTACCTAGCGGATCCTTCGAAAGCGAACGGAACGGCGGTAGTTATTTGTCCCGGAGGAGGCTATGGAGGTCTCGCCGGGCATGAAGGCAAGGATTATGCCCTGTGGCTCAATGAAGCTGGGGTGCACGCGTTTGTGCTCAAGTATCGTCTCGGTTCCCACGGTTATCGGCATCCAATCATGTTGGGGGATGCAGCTCGAGCGGTGCGAGTCGTGCGTTCCCGATCCGAAGCATGGAAAATAAATCCCCAGAAAATTGGGATCATGGGGTCGTCTGCGGGGGGGCATTTGGCTTCAACATTGTTGACTCATTTTGACGGGGGTAAGGCCGAAACCACTGATTCCATCGAGAAACAGAGTTCTCGCCCTGATTTCGGAATTCTCTGCTACGCCGTGATTACAATGGGGAAGTATACCCATCAAGGGTCGAAGAGAAACCTGCTTGGTACGGATCCTTCGAATCCTTTGGTGGAGTTTCTTTCGAACGAACTTCAGGTTACAGGGAATACGCCTCCCGTGTTTCTTTGGCATACGGTCGAAGATACGGCTGTGCCGGTTGAAAACTCTTTGCAATTTGCTGCTGCGTTAAGGGCTAAAGGTGTGCCTTTTGATCTCCACATCTATGAAAAAGGGCGGCATGGAATCGGTTTAGCAAACGGACACGCGTGGACCAAGGATTGCCTTTTCTGGTTGTCAGAACGCGGACTGCTTAAGAATTAGGTTCGTAGATTATGATTCGATTATCGTGGTTGATCTTGATCGCCCTGCTCGGTCTGCCATCGTCCCTTCAGGGGGCAGAGGCTGTCGAAAAAGTGATTGATAAGGGTTTCCATCACCTCGGTGATAGCGTTTCCAAATGGAAGGAAGCGAACCCGCAGCCTGAAGGGATTCGTTTGGATCTATCTTTCGTGGCGAAATCGTCTTCTCACGAAACACTTCTCTCCATTAAACACCGTGATACGGATGGAAAATGGGATTTGGTGGTGAATGGTGAAACGATTGCTCAATTGCGTAAGGAGGGGTCTCTCCGCAGATTCTATTATCCGATTCCTCCTAACCTACTGAGGGATGGGACGAACCTTCTTTCAGTTATATCGCGTTCACCGACGGATGATATCTCTGTGGGTGACATCCGCTTTTTTGACCAACCCCTTGCTAAGGCACTTCGGTTGGGTCGGGTTCAAGTGACGGTGCGAGATGGAGCAAACAAAGAAAAAATGCCCACGAGACTCACGGTGCTCGGAGTAGGCAAAAAAGTCGTCGATATTTTCGAGACCGACCAAGCAACTTTGGCGGTGCGTCCCGGCTTGGTCTATTCTGGCAGTGGAACGGCGGAGTTTTCTCTTCCGGCGGGTCATTATACCATCATTGCAACGCGAGGGATGGAATGGAGCCGAGCTGAATTGAACTGTGAGGTGACCGAGGGTAATCGAGTAGAGGCAGCTTTAGAGATTCGGAGGGAGGTTCAGACCAAAGGCTACATCGCCAGCGACACGCACATCCACACGGTAACTTTTAGCGGCCATGGAGATTCGAGCCTACAAGAACGCCTCGTGACGATCGCGGGTGAGGGGGTGGAATTGGCTATTTCGACGGATCATAATCACCAAACCGATTATCAACCAGAGCAACAAAAGCTAGGGTTAAACGATTATTTCACTCCAGTAACCGGCAATGAAGTCACCACAAAAAATGGCCACTTCAACGCGTTCCCGCTCTCCCCAAAGGAACCTGTTCCAAATCATAAAGAAACAAACTGGGTCACGTTAGCCGCAGACATCCGAAGTCATGGTGCCAAAGTGATCATTTTAAATCATCCGCGTTGGCCAAACCAGAAGGAGAATCCATTTACATTAATGCAATTCAACCAAAGCTCAGGGGATCGGGTCGGAAACGTGGCTATCCCGGTCGATGGGCTTGAGTTAGCGAATTCGACGAGTTTACAGAAGGATCCGCTGCTGTTGTTTCGGGATTGGTTTGCGCTGTTGAATTATGGCGATAAAATTAAAGCCATAGGATCCTCAGATTCTCACACGGTTGGGGATCCAGTTGGGCAGGGGCGAACTTATGTCCAATCTTCCACGGATGACCCGACTCGGATCGATATTAAAGAGATGGTGGGTAATTTCCAAAAGGGACGGACCACAATCAGTTTAGGGATTTTCTCGGAAATTGTCGTAGATGGCAAATTCGGGCCCGGAGATTTGGCTTCTGGCGCCAAAACGATGGAGGTCCGATTTCGTGTAGCTGCTCCGGCTTGGGTTACCCCACGGAGAGGATTAGTGTTCTTAAATGGGCAGTTGGTCCAAGAAAAAGTTGTTCCAGTGAAAGAGGGCTTGCCGACGGATGAGTGGATAACCTTCAAGATTCGGAAGCCGAACCACGACGCACATTTGGTTTGTATAGCCCTTGGTGATGGCGTCAAAAATGAATCATGGAAAACCGAAGCAGACTATACGTTGGCAGCTACGAACCCAGTTTGGATCGATGCCGATGGAGATGGTAAATTTACCACACCCCGTGAAACAGCACGGCTTCTGCTCAAATCATCCGAACGAACCCTTGCTACGTTGCAGCGAATTGCTCAAAAAGAGGACGGTGGTATTGCGGTGCAGGCCATGAGTTTAGCTCGATCAGAATGGCCGTTAGCTAAACTTGTCGGGGTTGATGGACTACTCAAATCTCTAGCGAAGCAGATTCCGGCCTTTGCGCTTTATCAAAGTCAGTTGCAAAGCCATTGACAACTTACGAATGCAGGCAGAAGTTTTAGGTATGTTTCATCCGCGCCTCCAGTTCAGGACGGTTCTAATTTTTTGGCTATGCTTGTCAGCGGTTGGAGAGAGTTTTACCTTGCAGGCGCAGAACTCACCACCTCGTCCGGGGGCGGATCCTAAGGTGATCAACAAAACCAACTACGTGACCATTACCAACTACGTGACCGTTACGAACTTCCTAAAGACCAATTATGTGACCGTCAGTGTTCTTCCTCCCAAAGTAGATGCGGCGAAGGTTGAGGCAGAGAGTAAACGGATTAAACAAAATGTCCTCGAATACCAATTGAAACGGGCAAAAGCCGGGGATCCTAGGGCGTTGTATGACGTTGGTGTTCGTTATCTCACAGGGGATGGGGTGGAAAAGGATCGCGAGAAGGCACTGGACTACTTGCGCCAATCGGCGAAGGACGGCGAATTGTTGGCTCAACGAAAACTACAGGATCTTGGTGAGACTGTGGCAGAACCGAAGTGATCAGGTTGAATGCTGTTTTTTTGGCTTTTCAAAACGGCGGTTGGGTTCGACCTAGGAGGCACTTGATTTTCGTAACGCTAAAGCTTGCCAAAACCAGCGTTGCGTCTAATCTCCACGTCTTTAACTAAACCTTATGTCTATTGATGGTTTGACAACTTTACTGGCCTTTGCTCCAGCGACTGCACCGGGAACCCAACCGGATCCTAAAGCGCAGATGCTTCAGATGGTGGGTACTTTCGTGTTCATGGGGTTGGTGATGTATTTCCTGATCTTCCGCCCGCAGCAGAAAAAAGCCAAAGAACAGGGATTGTTGATGAAAAACCTGAAAGCTGGGGATCGGGTGACCACCTCAGCGGGGATCGTTGGCACCGTGTTGACTGTAAAAGACAAAACTATTTCGTTGAGGTCGCTTGAGACCAAGCTGGAAGTTCTCAAAAGCACCATTGTGGAGGTTACTAAAGACACCTCCGAGGTCACTAAAGACTAATACCACCTGCCGAATTCTGATCCTCTTTTGCCATGAATCGAAATAACACCTGGAGATTCCTCATCGTTGTCCTCGTTGTCGCGTGGTCTCTTTTTGAGCTTTATCCACCGACGGGTCGAGATTTGCTGCAAGAGTTCAAGGACAAATCCGTCAGTCGCGATACGAATTACACCGCGATCCTTGCCACCGCTGATGCTTTGCAGAAGGAACGCCCGGTAAGCGTTTTTAGAAATTTGCGCCAAGCGATCGGAACCAACGACATCACGCGTTATTTCCCCAACATCAAGGTTCTCAACCAAGCAGATCCGACTAAGTATGTCCTGAACCGCTTACAACAGGATGCAGCTGGGAAGATCAAACTAGGCCTTGATTTGCAGGGCGGCAGCTCATTCCTAGTAGGCGTCGATACGTCTAAAGCGTTAAGCGATACAAATCTCAATCGAGTCACTGCCGAGGACACTCAGTTACGTGCTCTTGAACAAGCCGTCGAGGTGCTCCGCAAGCGTGTGGATAAGTTCGGTGTTTCAGAGCCGTTGATCCAACCTGTTGGGGATAACAAGATCTTGATCCAAATGCCGGGGCTTTCTGAATCCGATAAGGATGCTGTCCGGAACACTCTTCAGAAGGCGGCGTTTCTAGAATTCAGAATGGTGCATCCGGAGAGCGACAACCTGCTCTCCCAAGGGTTGGGGGCGCCGGGTTACGAGAAACTGAACCTCAAACAAAAGAGTGGGAACGGTCCAGAACTGCTGCGAGTCGTGTTGGTGAAGAAAAAATCTGAACGTGGGCTGACAGGCAAGTTTGTCGAAAAAGCTTATGTCAGCCGTGATCCTGTTTCGAATCGGCCAACGATCGGCCTGAACTTTAATTCAGAAGGTGCCCGATTGTTTAGCGAGGTAACGAAGGAACATGTCGGTCATCAATTAGGAATCGTCTTGGATGGCGAGCTGTATTCGGCCCCGAACATCAATGAACCTATTAACGGAGGGAGTGCTTCGATCTCGGGAGATTTTGATCTGAAGGAAGCGTTCGAATTGCAGAACGTTCTTTCTAATCCGCTAGAGGCTCCCGTGAAGATCATGGAGGAACGAGGGGTTGAGGCGTCGCTGGGTAAGGCTGCTGTGGATAGCGGGATCAAAGCGGCGATTTACGGGACGATCGCTGTCGCCGGTTTCATGATCGTTTACTACATGTTAGCAGGCTTGGTCGCAGACGCGGCGTTAATCCTGAACATTATCATCCTGCTCGGAGTCATGTGCTCCGTGGGAACAACGCTTACCCTTCCGGGTATCGCCGGTGTCGTTCTGACGATTGGTATGTCTGTGGATGCGAACGTGCTAATCTTCGAGAGAATTCGAGAAGAATCGAAGAAGGGCAAAAGTCTGCGTGGTGCTATTTCTGCCGGTTATGATCGGGCCTTTAGTACCATCTTCGACTCTCACGTCACGACGTTGATTTCCTCGATTATTCTCATCTTTATGGGAACGGGTTCGATTCGCGGTTTCGGCGTGACTCTGACGATTGGTGTTTCGGCGAGCTTGTTCACCGCGTTGGTGGTGACCCGCCTTATTTTTGATTTCCTACTAAAACGAGAGATTCTGAAGTCGTTGCCGATGCTCCACATGATCAGGGCGACGAACATCGACTTCATGAAGATTGTCAAACCGGCGTTCATCGCAACATGGGCACTGATTCTGGTGGGGCTTTCCTATGGTGTTTTTGTCAGGGGAGAGAAGCTGTTGGGAGTCGATTTCCGTGGAGGTGACAGTCTGACGCTGAATTACACGCAGAAAGTAGATCAAACCTTGTTGGTCGAGACGCTCAAAAAAGCTGGATTGAACGAAACCGTTCCGCAGTATCAGCCCGATTTTTCAGGTGGCCCGGACACTCTGCGGATCACTTCCGAGTTCGGAACAGGGGATAAGGTCCAGAGCGCATTGCAGCAAGCTTTTCCACAGTCGAAGTTCACACGGGCTGGGTTGGACAAAGTAGGGGCTAGCGTCGGAGCAGAGATCCAAAAAGCTGCGATTGTCGCTAGTTTGCTTTCGCTGTTTGGAATCCTAGTTTACGTCGCGTTTCGCTACGAATTCTCGTTCGCTGTGGGTGCGGTGTTAGCCGTGATCCATGACGTCCTCATGACGATTGGGCTTTACTGTCTATCAGGTCGTGAGTTCAACGCGCCTGTGGTCGCGGCTGTTCTGACGATTATCGGCTTCTCCATCAACGATACGATCGTTATTTTCGACCGAATTCGAGAGGATCTCAGACTCGGAGTGCGTGGGTCGTTCAAGGACATTATCAACCAAGCCCTGAATCAGACACTTAGTCGCACATTGATTACATCAGGAACCGTCTTCTTAGCGACATCCGCTCTTTTCGTCTTCGGAGGAGGAGGGATCAATGATTTCGCGTTTACGTTCCTGATCGGTATCATCACCGGGACTTATTCCTCGATTTATATTGCGAGTGCTCTGGTGCTTTGGTGGCACAAAGGAGAACGCCCTCTGACCACCATGGCCCGGGCTGACGTGGATCCACAACAGGTAGCGAAAGCAATCTGACGTCCCGATTATCATTGCTAGAAGCGGGGGAGATGGTGGCGCTCGAGTTGAAGCGTCATCAGGGGGCGGACGTTAACTCCGGATTAGGAACAAGATGCCTGCGCCATTAGAGATCAATCCTGTTTACTGGGTGGTTTTTCTTGGAAGCATCGTTTTCTTTTTAGCCCTAGACTTAGGAGTTTTTCATCGTCGGTCTCACGAGGTTTCTTTTCGCGAGGCGATTGGCTGGACAACGCTATGGGTGGTCGTTGCAATACTTTTCGGAAGTCTTATTGCCCCGAATGTGGTGCCTAATTGGCGGGCGCAGGAAACAGTAGAATTCATCACGGGTTACATCATCGAACTCTCGCTTTCGATGGATAATGTGTTCGTAATTGCCCTGATTTTTAGCTATTTCGGGGTGCCGTTGCGGTCGCAACATCGAGTGCTTTTTTGGGGTATTTTGGGTGCGTTGGTGTTGCGAGGGGCCCTGATCTGGTCGGGAGCTGAGTTGATTCAGTATTTCCCGTGGATGCTTCACGTGTTCGGGGCCCTGATTCTCGTCACAGGGATCAAGATGGCTAGTTCAAGCGACGAAAAAGTTGAGCCTGAGAAAAATTTCCTTGTGCGGGTTACCCGCAGGTTTTTTCCGGTCAGCGATTCCTTTCACGATTCGCAATTTACGATTCTTCAGAACGGTCAACGCATACTGACACCTCTTGCTCTAGTGCTCATCACCGTTGAAACGACGGATCTGATTTTTGCTTTAGATTCGATTCCAGCAATTTTTGCGGTAACTCAGAACTCGTTTATTGTTTTTACATCAAATGTGTTCGCGATTCTTGGACTTCGTTCGCTTTATTTTGTCCTCGCCGGTGCCATCGGTTACTTCAAACATTTGAAGATTGGGCTCTCAGTTGTGTTGAGTTTTATTGGCTTGAAAATGCTCGTGTCCTCTTGGATCCACGTGTCGACACTCGTTTCTCTTGGGGTTGTTTGTAGCATTCTTTTGATCTCCATTGGGGCTTCGATTTACACCGACAAGGTCAATAAGGACACAATCAAGGATTCAGAGTGAAAAGTTCGTAACCTTTGGCGAACGCACCATTTCTTAAATTGCCGCTTCGATTCAAACCTCCACAACACCAATGGATTCTTCCCTCTCTCTCTGGGGAAGTTCTACGCAGTTTGTCGGTTTCGCTCGGATTATCTGAACTCCTCACTAGGTGTCTTTGGAACAGAGGATATACCGATGAGCCATCGATTCTAAGCTTCCTCAATCCGCGCCTAAAACTGCTCGCCGATCCTTTTCTAATACCGGGTATGGAGGTTGGCGTTTCCCGCCTGCTTCAAGCACGAGGTAGCGGTGAACCGGTGGTGATTTTTGGCGATTACGATGCAGATGGAATCACATCTACTGCTGTGCTTGGGCAGTTTTTCGAGGACATGGGGTGGAAGTGCCATGTTTACCTACCTCTTCGATTGGAGGAAGGATATGGCCTTTCAAAGGAGGGTGTTGCTCGGTGCCTCGATCGTTATCCTACGCGTCTCATTTTAGCGGTTGATTGTGGCACGACGGCGTGTGAAGTCGTGGATGATTTACAGAGGAATGGAATTGATGTGGTGATCCTTGATCATCATCAACCCGGTCCGAAAATCCCGAGTGCATACTCGTTGATCAACCCGCATGTCGGGTCGAGTGCGGGGAGTCCTTTTCTTAATCTGTGTTCGGCAGGTTTGGCATTTAAATTGTGCCATGCATTGTTAAAGCACCTTCGGCAGATGGAGGATTCCCGAGCGTTGATCTACGATCTCAAGCCGCTCTTGGACCTCGTTGCTGTGGGTTCGATCGCAGATTTAGTTCCATTGATTGGTGAAAACCGAGCTTTAGTCACTGCAGGGTTGGAACGGCTGAACTCTGCCCCTCGACCGGG
>SXQI01000060.1 GCA_005793025.1 Verrucomicrobiales bacterium | reverse complement strand
TGAAGGGGCCGTTGCGTCAATTTTGGCGGAAACGACTGACAAAAACGACTCAATCCAGCTTTATGGGGGGTGAGGGAGTGGCAACCCGATTCGGAACTCTTCCCCCCAACTGGCATTGGGAAACTGCCCTCGATCAACAGGCTTTTTGGTCCCAAATGGAAAATCCTCAGTTCATCAGCGACGAAGAATTGTGGGCACTCCGGTATCAGTTGCGTCGCGAACTTGTCGAATTTACTCGTCGTCGCCTGCTTCTACAAGGCAGCCGGTTGAACCAAGGGGATTTTATCGCGTTCGATCATTTACTGAATCCCGATGCACTGACCATCGGGTTTGCCCGTCGGTTTGCCACCTATAAACGTGCTCCGCTCGTTTTTCAACAATTCGAAAACATCGTTAAGCTCACGAAGAACACGCAACGTCCTGTGCAGTTCATTTTCGCGGGAAAAGCGCACCCCCGAGATGATGATGGGAAACGGTTTATTCAACATATCATTCACCTCAGTAAATATAGCGATCTGAAGGGGAGTCTTGTTTTCATCGAGAACTATGATGTGCATGTGGCGCGTCAAATGGTGTCCGGATGCGATGTGTGGTTGAACAATCCAAGGCGACCGCTCGAGGCATCAGGAACTTCAGGGCAAAAAACCTCCTGCCACGGGTGTCTCAATCTGAGCATCCTCGATGGTTGGTGGCGAGAGGGCTATGATGGAACTAACGGTTTCAGCATCGGATTAGACTCGAATCCCGACAACATCGAGGAGCAAGACCAACTGGATAGCGCGAATCTTTATCGGGTGTTGACCGAGGAGGTTGTGCCGAGTTTCTACAATCGAGATGCCAAAGGTATCCCTCGTGAATGGATTCAACGAATCCGGAGATCCATGAGCACCTTGGTCGCACAATTCAGCACTGGGCGAATGGTTAAGGATTACGTGAACCAATATTATGTTCCCAAAAGATCCAACTCGGCTGAAGGTTGTGAACAGCGGATTTCCAGTTAGGACGGTGGTATAATCCATGCTTCCCAACCCGATGGCTTCGCGGTATCTGGTAGGGATGATGCCTCTCGATTTACTTGCCGTTCCAAAGACGGATCCCTTGTCGATTTACCGGTTTAGGGACGGACTCTACGCCTCTGATTTGCTGACGGCAGCGTTGGTTCATTTAGACCTCTTTACTTGGTTAAAAGGTCGCGATGCTTCGGTTGAGGAGATCTGCGGCCATTTTCAAATTCACGCGCGGCCTACGGATGTGATGCTGACGTTGTTCAACGCCCTAGGTTATTTACAAACTGCGAATAATCGATGGTCAACCACTCTGTTGGCTGAGGAACATCTTACGAAGGATTCGAAGTGGAACCTCGCTCCGTATTATGGGTCGCTCAAGGATCGCCCAGTCACACTTGATCTTCTCCGAGTCCTCCGCACAGGTAAACCTGCCAACTGGGGAAGTTATAGTAAGGAGGAGGATTGGCATAAAGCCATGGAGAAACCGGAGTTTGCCAAAAGTTTTACCGCCGCGATGGATTGTCGTGGAGTTTACTTAGGTGCTGCCTTGGCACGGCAGGTCAGCCTTGAGGGGTTCCATCGACTGTTGGATGTCGGCGGGGGCTCGGGTGTTTATGCCTGTTCATTGATTGCTCATCACCCCCATCTGAAGGCGACCGTCTTGGATAAAGCACCCGTCGATCAAATCGCCGCGAAAGCTATTACTGAACGAGGGTTTGAGGAGAAGGTTAGTGTCTCTGCTTGTGATATGTTTCAACAAGATTGGCCGGAAGGATTCGATCTGCATTTGCTTTCGAACGTCCTGCACGATTGGGATGAACCTGAGGTCGCAACGTTGGTGCATCGATCGTTTGGGTCCCTGCCCCGTGGAGGTATGATCATCATCCACGATGCTTTTATCGATTCTGACAAAAGTGGACCTCTTGCCGTCGCTGCGTATTCAGTTATCCTCATGCACTCGACTGAGGGAAAGTGCTATTCAATATCGGAGTATGAAACTTTTCTTAAAAAAGCGGGGTTCGTGGACATCGAGTTCAGCCCTACTGTGATGGATCGCGGCGTGATGACCGCTCGCAAACCCTAGAGAATAGCGACGAATGCCCCAACCAATCCTATTCATAAATGCTCAGCTCGTTTTTCCCGATTTCGTTGGGGAAGGTTCACTTCGGGTGGAGGGTGGAAAGATGGCCGCGATTCGGCTTGGGGCGAATCTCCCGTCGAAGCTCGGTGAGGAGATCCGGGATCTTAACGGAGCGTTCCTCGCGCCGGGGTTAGTAGACATACATAACCACGGTGCGATGACTCATGACTTCGTGGCAGGGAGTTCAGAAGGAAATCGTCAGGCTCTTGAATTCCATCTCCGTAACGGGGTCACCTCAATGTTGGCCACCGTCATGACCGAGAGCCCGGGACAGATGTCTGCGGCACTCGAATTATTAGCAAGGCAATCCCAACAAAAAAAACTTCCACCCAATCTGCTCGGGATCCATATCGAAGGTCCTTTTCTTCACCCAGAAAAGAGAGGCGCACACCAACTCGAACATCTGCGAACGCCGAACCTCGCCCAAGTCGAGGAGTTTTGCCGCCTCTGTGGACCCCTGTTGCGGATTCTAACTCTGGCTCCTGAACTACCCAATGGATTGGAAGTTTGCCAGTTTTTGACGGAACGACAGGTGCTCCCGGCGATTGGTCATACCAAAGCAAACATGCAAGAAATCCGGGCGGCGTTTGCTCATGGAGCGCAGCATTTCGTCCATGCCAATAACGCCGTGGATTGGCCGATCCGAAAGCCTCGCTCTGATGGATGGCTGGGAACAGAACTGATGGGGATGGGAACACTTCTGACCCACACAGCGATCAGCGGTGAGGTGATTGCCGACGGTTACCATGTGCCACCGGAAATGGTTCGGTTGCTGATTCAGCAAAAGGGACCGCTGCAACTTGCATTGGTCAGCGAT
>SXQI01000059.1 GCA_005793025.1 Verrucomicrobiales bacterium | reverse complement strand
TCTTTTTTGGGTTAGGTTGGTGGGAAGAATACATGGTCAAATGCGCACCGTCTCCCTAACCCCGTGGTAAGTGATGGCGGCCGGTCGGATTGGCAAGGTGGATTTTTATTACCTTCCCAAATGATAAGATTTCCACGGTATTGTTGCGTGTATGAACAAGGAACAGGTTGCAGATATTTTGCAGGAAATTGGAATTCTCCTCGAATTGAAAGGGGAGAACCCTTTTAAAACGCGAGCTTATCAAAATGGTGCAAGAGCTCTCGAAGGGTTGGCGGAACCGCTGGAAAAAGTCGTGGCAGAAGGACGACTTGGACAGATCCCCGGCTTAGGTGATGCATTGCAGCAAAAGATTACCCAGTTAGTCACTACGGGGCGGCTCGCATACTATGAAGATCTGAAAGCCTCCTTACCCGCAGGATTGCTCACGTTGCTTGAGATCCCCGGATTAGGACCTAAAAAGGCAAAGGCACTCTACGAAAAACTGGGCGTCACCAATCTCGAAACACTCAAAGCCGCTTGCGAGCAGGGACGGGTGGCTGAATTGGCGGGGTTCGGAAAAAAGACGCAGGACAATATTCTGCAAGGGATGGAGTTCAGGGAAAAATACGCCTCGCGCCATCATCTCCATCAGGCCCTGACCGTCGCGGAGCCGATTCTCGATGCGCTCCGCAAGCACCCCGATGTCACTCGCTGCAGCACCGCAGGCAGCCTTCGCCGCAGCAAGGAAGTCATCGGCGACATCGATTTTGTCGTCTCCAGCAAGAACCCGATCGAAGTCATCGACTATTTCGTCAAGCAGCCTTCGGTTTTGACCATTTTGGCTCGAGGAGACACCAAAGCGAGCGTGATTGTGGAAGCGGGAATTCAAGCGGATTTGCGCGTGGTCAGTGATGGAGAATACCCCTTCGCGTTAGCCTATTTCACCGGCAGTAAGGAACACAACATCGCCATGCGTCAGAGAGCGATCGCGAGGGGCTTGCGGCTCAACGAATACGGGTTGTTTCGATCCAACGAAGAAACCAGAGATCCGGCCCTTCTCGAGCCTTGTGAGACCGAGGACGAGATCTACCAAAAATTGGGGTTCTATTACGTCCCGCCTGAGCTGAGGGAAGATCACGGCGAATTCGTCGCCGCCGAACAGGGCTCCATCCCTCGGTTGATCGAATGGACCGATTTGAAGGGATCGTTACATAACCATTCAACGTGGAGCGATGGGCGCCAATCGTTGGACGAAATCGTCCAAACAATGGTCGATCTCGGCTTGTCCTACTGGGCGGTGACGGATCATTCCCAAGCCTCATTCCAAGCTCACGGTCTAAGGCCAGAGCGAGTGAGGGAACAAATCGTTGCCATCCGTGAGATCAATAAAAAATTGGAGAATGAGGGGATCGATTTTCGTCTCCTCACCGGGACCGAGGTGGATATTCTGGGAACAGGCGACCTAGATTTTGACGATGAATTATTAGCAGAATTGGAAGTCGTTGTAGCCAGTGTTCATAGCGGGTTTACCGCATCGGAAGCAGAGATGACGCGCCGCATTATCAAGGCCGTCGAGAATCCTAATGTCCACATGATCGGTCATCTAACGGGCCGATTACTGCTCGAACGCGAACCTTACAAAGTTGATCAACACGCCGTGATCGATGCTTGCGCGGCGACCGGAACATGGATCGAACTGAACGCGAGCCCTAGCCGTTTCGATCTGGATTGGCGCCTGTGGCAATACGCCACATCCAAAGGCGTGAAATGCGTCATCAATTGCGATGCGCATCGCGCTGAACATGCGGGTTTCCTACGGCTAGGAGCCGGAATTGCCCGAAAGGGATGGTTAACAAAAAAAGATGTGATCAACGTCCTCCCGCTTCCAGACTTACGTAGGGAACTCGCCAAGAAAAAAAGCGGAGCCAAATAACGAATTCGAAGCACAGGAACCAGTTGCGTTGAGACCGGTCTGCTGGCATCGTTTGTCACATGCGAGCACGGCTCATTCTGCTGCTCTCGATGGGATTCAACATCGTGCTGGTCGTGATGCTGCTCCGCTTGGCGCAGGATCTACGTCGTGAGCCTCCGTCGCCAGCCGACTCCCCCAAATTCTCTCGTGCCGCGCTCGTCCGCCCGACCCAACCAGCGGTTGTGGTGAGGCGTCAATTCTTTAGTTGGACCGAAGTCGAATCCGAGGACTTTAGAGCATACATCAAAAACTTGCGTTCGATTGGTTGCCCTACTGAGACCATTCGGGACCTCATCGTAGCCGAAGTCACTGAATTATTCGTCAAACGAAGTGCCGCTGAGGCAGTCCTGATCGATCACCCTTGGTGGCGTCTTGAACCCGATGAGCAAGCAATTGTTGCCGCCTTTGAACGGGAGCGAAACCTTGAGCAAGAGAAGAACGAATTGTTGACACAGTTGCTCGGCCCCGGTTGGCGGAAAGAAAAACTACAGGCAGACGATTTCAGTAAAAAGTTCACAGGTGCCGTGCTCGCTGGCCTGTCCAGTGAGACTAAACAGGCAGTCTTAGACTTTGAAGACAGGCGGAGAGCCGAACTTGCTACGATGATGACGTCGCTTGGCCGCGAGTTCAGCGAAACAGAAGTCGTTCAACAACAGGCCCAGACTCGGACGGAGTTGGCCAAATTGTTAACCGCTGAGCAGTTGGAGGAATACCTGTTACGACATTCAAGCAATGCCAATAAAATGCGGTATCAATTGCAAGGATTCGGCACCACGGCGGAGGAGTTCAGAGGGATATTCCGTGCCCGCGACGCTCTGGATTTAGAGATCAGTTCCCTAGCTGACCGCACCGATCCCGTCACCCTGAAACGCATCAAAGAACTCGAGGCGGTTCGAGATCGGAACCTGCAAGAAGCGCTTGGACCACTCCGCTACCCGTTTTACCAGATGACGCAGGACCCGCTTTTCCGCGAGGCACAACAGACCGTCGAGCAATCCGAAGCCGAGCCGGAGCAAGTGCTCCCACTCTATCAACTCTCTCAAGCCACTCAGGCCGAGAGGGATCGCATCCAGAAAGACGCAACATTGGATGAAACCGAACGCCAAGAGGCGCTGGAAGTTGTTCTCCGACAATCACAAGCCGCACGAACTCAGATCCTCTCAGGAACCAACGTCATCCCCCAAAAAACAGGAAAAGCAGAGCCATCCCAGTAAATTAGCATGAGGGATTGCGAACGTTGTTTCCGCAGAGTGTTAATTCAAGACAAGGAAAATTCCTCATGACTCGATGGGTGCAAAATGATTTGAATCATCAGTTGACAGGGTTTCGGGGGCGTGGTTGAATGTCTCCCCATTTTGGGAAATTTATGTACGCAGTATTAGAAACAGGCGGTAAGCAGTATCGCGTGGCCGCAGGTGACACTTTGGA
>SXQI01000011.1 GCA_005793025.1 Verrucomicrobiales bacterium | reverse complement strand
CCGATGTTGAGACCCGAACCCAACGGCCCTTGGTGGCCCTTCGTTTGGAGCCAATAGGCTGCCATCCACATGGTTCCAAACGGAGGTGGCTCATCGGCTCACTTTTTGCGGAGGGTGGACACCGCACGGGTCTGAAGGTGATGCTCTGCCAACATTCTCAGAACAGCATCCAATTTCGGCTTCTGCACAAAAAACAGGAGGTGCTTCCGTGCCTCAGGGGTCGTTTTGAATATCTCTATTCTCTGGATGTCACCAACACTGGGGACGTTATAACGATCGAGTCGTCAGATATAACACTTGTTCGAAACTCGGGGGGGGGTAAACTCCAAGAATCTTAAGCATTTATATTTGGCGTTTTCACAGTTTTGGTGGCCTGTTTGAGTCTTTAATGCCATGAAATTGAATTTTTCTTTCGGTAAGTTTTGGCTGGTGATTGGTGTGTTCCTTGCGGGGTTGTTCAACTCGGTGCAGGCGCAATGGCAGACTCAGACCATCGTTTTAAAACCGGGGTGGAATGCGGTTTATTTGCATGTGGATGCGTCGCACATTTCGCTCGATGATTTGATCATTGTGACAAATGGGGCTCCGATTAGCGAAGTCTGGCTCTGGCAACCTGCGGCTTCCACAGCGCAATTCACTACGACTCCGCAACAGTCTTCTCTCCCTAATAGTCAGTGGGCGGTTTGGGATCGTTCTGCCGTTGTGGATTCTTTGACCCACCTTGTGGCCAATGGGGGTTACTTGGTTCGCAACTCTGGTCCCGTAGATTACACATGGAGAGTTGTGGGGAAGCCTGTGGCACCTCGGTATGAGTGGACCACCAGCGGTTTGAACTTTATTGGGTTTCCAACGCCTGCAGCGACTGCGCCAAAACTGGATGTGTTTTTGACGCCCGTCCCTGAGCTTCAACGGAACGCAGAGGTTTATCGGTATCCGGGTGGCGACCTCGGGGCAAACAATCCTGTGCGGGTTTGGTCACCGCTGTTTCGGAGCGTTGACGTCAAGCGAGGCGAAGCCTTTTGGATTCGGGCAGGCGAAGCCTACAATCGGTATTTCGGACCGGTCTCGGTGGAGTTACAAAGTGGTTCAGGGGTTCATTTTGGGGACAGTCGTGGGACCTATTCGTTGAGGCTAAAAAACATGACCGCAACGGCGCGGACCATGACGATGAATTTGTTGAACTCGGAAACTCCACCTGCAGGTCAGACCGCGATTACGGCGGCCCCGCCGATGCTGGTGCGAGGTGCGTTGAACACGACGAATCTGACCTATCAACACACCGTTTTGTCAGGCCAGCAGAGTTTCACCTTAGCAGCCCAGGGTATTCCCGGGTCGGAGATGGAAATTGTGCTGGGCTTGAACCGTTCTGAGATGACGGCGGTTGCGGGGTCGCTCTATGCGGGAATCCTGCGATTGGCAGACACCGGAGGGTTATCGCAAATCGACCTTCCCATTACGGCGACAGTGGCCAATACAACTGGTTTATGGGTGGGGGAAGCGAGCGTGACGAGCGTCGGTCAGTATCTCAAAACCTACGAGAAAGGTTCGGATGGTAAACCTAGGATCGCTGAGGTCACCACCAATGGGGCGGCGTATTTGGTAAGCAGGCTCGAAACCAATTCAACGCCTGTTTCTCAGCCATTTCCACTGCGCCTGATCCTTCATAATAATCAGGCGACCAACACTGTTAGCCTACTTCAGCGAGTTTATTTTGGGCAGCGTTCTGGCGTATCCACGGTAGCAACGAGCGAAACCCTGCTAGATCCCGCCACGCTCGGTTCCGCCCGCCGGGTCAGCGCACCGCATCTTCCGTTCACACTGGAAAACATCCCGTGGGCAAAGAGTTCAGGAATGTTGAGTTTGGGGACAAACCTCGTCTTCATTGTGAACCTTGATCACAACGACCACGCATCCAATCCATTTCTGCACACGTTCCACCCGGACCACGATAACCTGAACCCGACCTTTCAAAGGGTCAATGTGGTGGGGGAGGAGTCCTACACAGTCAACCGAACTATCACTCTGAGCTTTAACGCTCCCGAAGGGGATTTTAGTCAACTCACCGCCGGGACAGATTCCATGGTGGGAAACTATTCGGAGGTGATCGCGTTCGGGGGTCGTGCGGGTCAAACACGCGTATTTAATGTTTACGGCGTATTTAATCTCAACCGCATCAGTCCGATCGACAGGCTGATCCAACCCGAATAATGAATTCCAATCGTCTCCACTTGTCTGGTTCCCTTTACTCCTTTCAGATCATGAAAAACAATATAACTACTTCCCGAAGGTTCTGTGCGTTTTGCCTGATGTTTTTGACTTCCTTGTTGATCACCGGAGGTCTATATGCCGCTCCGAACCCGCCGAGTAAGTTGACCTACCAAGGGTTTCTCACCGATCAAAATGGTGCGGTGATAGGTGCTAGTGCACCCGTCAACAAAATCGTGATATTTAGGATTTATAATCATGCCACGGGTGTGGATTCCGCCAGTCTAAAATGGACCGAAACCCAAACCGTTACAGTGGACAAAGGCCACTTTAGTGTCCTCCTCGGCGAGGGGGGAGAAGTCACCCCTGAGGTTCGACCTGACCTCGCCGTAGTTTTTAGTGGAGCGGATGTTTCGGATCGTTACATCGAAATCACCGTGGTCGAGAATTCCGTTGCAACGAAGCTCATGCCTCGAATGCAATTTCTCCCAGGTCCCTACGCATTCCTTGCTCAGAGTGCCAACCAAGTGATTGATCCTACGGGGGCTCCAGTCTTGACTACCGGGACGCGATCCGTCGGGATCAACAAGTCTGGAACCCCTGCCTCGGCTTTGGATGTAGGTGGAACCATCACTGCGACGGGATTGTCAATAACCGGGGTCAATGCTTCAACGGAATTTAGAGGGGACGGTTCAAGATTAACTGCGCTCAATGCGGCGAACATTGTATCAGGAAAGTTGGATGACGCGCTATTAAACTCACCAGTGACCGCAGGGGCTTCGTTGGCAAACAATGCGACCCACTTAAACGCAGTCACCCAGATCGTGAGGCGCGACGCGTCTGGGAACTTCTCCGCTGGGTCGATTACAGCAACTACTTTCAACGGAGGTGGCACTGTCCCCATTGGAGGGATCATTATGTGGTCGGGCGACACGGCTCCTGATGGTTGGGCCATTTGTGACGGTAGGGACAAGACCCCTGACCTTCGGGGCCGATTCGTCATGGGGGCTGGTCCGGGGCCATTCTATAATCGTCCGATAGGCGAGAGATTTGGTGCGGAGAGCTTCAGATTTACCATCTCGATTGCTCAAATGCCTTCACACACTCATAGACCTTGGGGAAGAAGGGATTTTTGGCCAGATGGTCCTTGGGATATGAACTGGGGAAATAACGCTTACTACGCTGGCCACCGGGGTGATGGTGCTGGGGGAGCGGAAATTTATGATACACATCCAACTGGCGGCGGCCAACCTATAGAAATTTGGCACATGCCACCAACCTACGTCCTAGCATTCATTCAGCGGATTAGATAATCGGTTTTCTTAAAGTTTATGAAAAAACTTTGGAAAAAATGGTCTAGACCCATCGGGTTATGTTTTGCGCTAGGGTTGGTTCCAAACTGCACCGCCGATGGTGTTCAGTTTGATCAACTCCGTTTTCTACAGGCCACAGACTATTCGCGCGGAGTGAACCATCGCTCGTTCGGCGGATTGCCGTTGTCCGCCTCAAATACGTTGGAGAATCTTTCTCAAGCGGGAGACCGAGGCAATGCTCCAGCAACCCCTGTTGCTACGCGCAACCAGTTCACTGGATTCTTGTCCCTTGGCGCCGTCGCTCAGCCTCCAATTACAAATCGGGTAAACCTTGCTAACACAACGGCCATCAATAATTATGCCAAAAACGCTCGGAACCTGGATCTGATTCGCAACGCAAGCGGCGACGTGACGATGGTTCTCACGCGTGCCGCAGCGGGTGCTCCCTATTTTAGTCGACCGGTGGCTTTCCTGTTAGGATCCATCATCAGCCCCCCTGAGACGGACGAGAACGGCGGGATACTCGCAGCAAACGCTACCTACTGGAGCCCCGAGCCTTTTTCAGCCGATAACCACGCAACTGCAAAGTATTATTGGAGCCCGCACGCGGGAGCAGTTTTTGCGATTCAGTCGGGCCCAATCAGCGTGACATGGAAGAAAGCCCAACCTCTCCGAGTTAGACCGGCCGATACGAATTCCTTCTACGCGAATGCTGGAGACTATTACCGTTTGAAGACGGTTGACTACGTCGTTTCGGGCAGTGCCATCAAGCCCCCACGTAAAATGTTCTGGACCGAGGAAACTTTCAGCGCGCTTGGCAAGCCAGTGGCGATCCCTTCCACCCGGATTTCCGCAGTGAACGTTCTTTATAGTTCTCGTTTTCCTGAACGTGTGGAAAACGCCTATGTTGCTGTAGGGCAATCGTTTATAACGCCTCCGGCGACCAATCGTTTACAGGAAACTCGGACACTTTGGTATGATAATATTGGGGGACAGCTTCGAGCCTACAATCAGGAAGGCCGCGTCTTTATTGAATTGTTGGGAGACAGAGTGGATAATATTTCCTTCCGACACCTAGGGTTTGAAATCATCGATGTTTCAAAACAGCCCTTTCCCGTTGAGGTTACATCTGATCTCGGAGAGACAATCACGCCGCTCCCCAACCGGGATTTGGAGGCGGGGTTGCTCTCTCAACCACTGGATCTTGGATCTCCATTTCTTTACGAACAGAAAACTCCCAACCGATCGAAATCCGATTATTACGCCGCACGTGAAACCGTGAACTTAAACGATGTTTTGGTTCATTGGACTGAAACCGGATCCCAAGAAATCCAGTGGCCTAAAGTTTTCAGCCGTTACCGATTTGTCTGGCCAACCGACGTGGCGAAATACAGCCACTATGTTCGTCCCACGGTCGCAACCTCCGACGCTGCTGAGCTGACTGCTGTCCAGCTTCCCAGCAAGAATATTCCCTCGATCCAATATCAGGATCCTTTGGATCGCCCCCGTGCTTTTCTCACGGACAACGCTCGATTCTACACATTCGTTGACAGTAATTATCCAGCCCATCGCACCCTGTTAAGATACCTATCAGAAAGCCAAGTTGCGTTTGAGCGCGTTTTTTCATGGTTGGACGAAAACCTAGTTGCGAAAAATTTTACGAATTCGTTAGCGATGAACCTGACGAATATCAATTATTACTACAATAATCTATACACCACCAATTCAGTGGCAAGGACAGCCCGGGACTCCAAGCAACGAGATTATGATGAGTATAAAACATCCTTAAACGCCTATAATCGATATGTGAGTCAAACCAATGTGCTAGAAGGTTTCTTAAGCGAATTGAGGCCATTCACGACGCAGAGAGCTGCTCATTCAAATTTTGTAAATCATGTGCGGGATTACAATGCCAACGGAATGCATTGGGATTCTCAAAACCCAATGACGCTGGCTAGGAAGGGGGCAACGGCGACCGTTCTTCGAAACGGAAAGGTGCTTGTCGCGGGGGGGTACAACGCTGCCGATGGATGTTTAAACAGTGCGGAAGTATATGATCCTTCAACAAAAACTTGGAGATCTACGGGAACCTTAAACACGAAACGCTATGGGCACACAGCGACACTCCTTGGAGATGGTCGGGTAATGGTCGCTGGGGGAGGGGATGTGGCATCAGACACATCCCATCGCTCTGCCGAGATATATGATCCTGCCACGGAGGGATGGACTCTGATGGCTAATGCAATGTCGGTCGAACATGTGGGTGCCACTGCGACGATCCTGCAAGATGGAAGGGTGGTAATCCTTGGAGGGTCGAGTTGGGCTCTTGATCGGGGTGTCCTTGAGGTGGAAATTTTCAACCCAGTTGGGAACCTTTGGACTGCAGGAGCGAACCTAACCAACGAAGTTTCAGGTCACCAAGCGACCTTGCTCCCGGATGGGCAGATTTTAGTAACAGGTGGTTTCTCTGCCCAGTTCTGGTATGGAGCCAGTTTTCAAGGTCGAGTCGATGCCCGGCTGTATTCTCCTACCTACAATTCATGGCAAACAATTGCGGATATTCCTACGGCCCGCGCGTTCCATAGTGCGACGTTGCTGCGTAATGGAAAGGTGTTGATCGCTGGGGGGACCGCAGACGGAGTGGCGGGTCATTCGACTGCGGTCCTTTATAATTTTGAGGAGAGAACATGGTCACAAACGGGGCCGCTGCCGTTTCCGCGCATGAACCACCTCGCCAGTCTGTTGTCGAACGGTCAAGTTCTGATCTCCCAAGGGTTGACCGGAGGTTTCATCAACGAAACGAAAACCTATTCCACGCAAAATGCACTTTACTATCCCGATTTGAACCTCTGGACCACGAGCCTCGCCTCGCAAACCCCGCGATTGAGTGGCGAGTCGGTCGTGCTGCCTGACGGAAACGTGCTGAATATCGGGGGGATGAATGCTCAGGGAGTGCTAAATTCGGTTGAGCTGGGGACGATGCCTCCCGTGGTTGTTCAGGCACCCTTGTTGACGATGCTTTCAGATCAAAGTCAAGCCGCAGCTACCAACGCATCCATCGCCTACGCAGTTTATACTAATCAGGTTGCCAACTACCTGAATTATACTAATCAGCTTCCCGGGGTTGAGGCCTATCCAACCCAAATGGACGGGTTCAACAATTACGTCACTAACTTGTTGTCATACAACGTTTATGCAAACGAGTTAGCCGCCTACAACACCTACTTAAGTCAACTCGCGTCCTACGATGCCTACACCAATCATGTCGCCTCACGGAATGCCTACCTGAGCACACTGGCCACCTACAACACCTACCGAAGCGAACTGGGTGCCTACAATACTTACCTAGGCGAACTGGGTGCCTACAACTCCTACATAGATCACTCGAATTCTTATAACGCGTATACTAACCAATTGGCTGCTTACAGCGTTTACACGAGCGAACTGGCTGCTTACAACGCTTACACGAACCAACTGGCACTGTTTACTAGTTATCCTGCCCGACTTTTTGCCTACGAAACCTACACGAATCAGCTCGCGACATACCAAACTTATTCCGATCATCAGATCGCGTATGGGAATTATACCAATAATTTAAACTCATACCGAAATTACACGAACCAATTGGCTGAATTCACGAGTTACCCTACCCGCCTCGCGGCTTACACGAACTACATCAACGAACTGGCATTGTTTCTCAATTACACGAACGGGTTGGCGGCATACATGGCCTATACCAACCATGTCGCAGGGTATGATGCCTACACGAACCAACTTGCACAGTATCAGGCCTACAGGAACCAGATTGCAGCCTACAACTCCTACCCGGTGCGACTTGCCGAGTATCAAAACTATACGGTTCAACTTTCTCAGTATCAGACCTACACGAACCAACTTGGAGCGTATAACTCTTACCCTGAACGACTCGCGGCTTACAACTCTTATCCAGATCGGCTCGCGGCTTATCAACAGTACACCAACCAACTAAGGGCTTATGAAACCTATCTGAATCAGGTTGCTGCGTATGATGCCGACACCAATCACTTTGCCGATTTCCAAATGCATCATACTAAAGTCGTGGCGTATCGCACCTACACTAACCAGCTTGCATCATATGATGCCTACACTAACCAGCTTGCATATTATAACTCCTACCCCGAACGACTCGCGGCTTTTAACGCCTATACCAACGCATTAGAAACCTATCAGCAAAGCCAAGTTGACTTGATTAGCCATTGGAAAATGAACGAAGGTCAATGGTGGTCGGTAAACGACTCCAGTGCCAACGGTCTCAACGGGTGGTTCCATCAGGGGGTCTCATGGGAAACAAATCGTTCCCTTCTCCCATCTCAAATCCCAACTGCCCTGAGGTTCACTAGAACTTATCAGGAATGGGTTTATGACACCAACACTTGGGTGTCCACCAACATTCTCACTACCAATGGCACCGCGTTCGTCCACATCCCCACCACCAATATTTTCAACTCGATGTCGGGTAGTTTTTCGATTGAAGCGTGGATTTATTTGGAAGGCCTTGAGAATTCCACGATTCTCGACCGAGGGAGCTCTAATTTTACCTTCCAAGCAAAACAGACTGGAAACAGTTTTGGAGGGCTGTCTTTCTACAACCAAGCTTTTGGTTCGTGGATCCACAGCACCCGAGCCTTG
>SXQI01000010.1 GCA_005793025.1 Verrucomicrobiales bacterium | reverse complement strand
TATTCCCCATCGCGTGGATCATTCTAAACCTCCTTTTTCTCTATCAACTCACCGTTGTTTCGGGCCGATTTGATCTCTTCCGTCAACATCTCGCCCATCTCGCTCCTGACCCCCGAATCCAACTCATTCTTGTCGCGTTCTGTTTCGGTGCTTTCTTCGAAGGCGCGGCTGGTTTCGGTGCTCCTGTCGCCATCACCGCCGCGATCCTGATCCGGCTTGGGTTCTCCCCCTTGCACGCCTCGGGGCTTTCGCTGATTGCGAACACAGCACCTGTCGCCTTCGGGTCAATCGGAACCCCCATCATCGCTTTAAACGCGGTCACAGACCTAGACATCTACCACCTTTCAAAGATGGTGGGGCGTCAGTTGCCGGTCTTTTCGTTAATCATTCCAGGTTGGGTTATCTGGGCTCATTCTGGCTGGCGCGGACTACGTGAAACTTGGGGTGTCGCCCTCCTTGCGGGGTTCGTCTTCGGCATCGTTCAGTTTGCGGTTTCGAATTACCACGGACCTTGGCTTGTGGACATCTTTGCCGCATTGGCATCAACCGCCGCCGTCCTTCTGTTCCTCAGATTCCGACGATCCAGCACAGTTCCACGAACCGTCCTTAGTCCTCCACAAATCCGTTCTGCTTACATGCCTTGGTGCGTCCTATGCCTCATCGTATTCTTGTGGGGAATTCCGAATGTTAAAAACACTTTAAACAAGCTCGGTGCATGGTCGGTGCCCGTTCCCGTCTTACACGAGTCCATTCTTCGCACCGCTCCTGTCGTGACGATCCCTAAAGCCGAGAAAGCCATCTTCCAGATCAACCCCATTTCAGCCACTGGCTCTGGCGTCTTCCTCGCTTCAGTGATTGTCGGAACCCTACTTGGTTTCACACCCCTCCAACTCGCCCGCATCTATCTCGGCACCATTTATCGCATCCGCCATTCCATCCTCACCATCGCCGCAATGCTGGCACTAGGTTACGTGACCAAGTACTCTGGGGCGGATGCCACACTCGGCCTCGCACTCGCTCGAACGGGTTGGTATTACCCATTTTTCGGAACCATGCTCGGTTGGCTCGGAGTTGCATTGACCGGTTCTGACACAGCCTCGAATGTCCTCTTTGGAAACCTCCAAACGATCACCGCCCAACAAACTGGGGTTAGCCCGGTTCTTATGGCCGCTGCCAACAGTTCCGGAGGTGTCATGGGAAAAATGATCGACGCCCAATCCATCGTGGTCGCCTCCACAGCAACTAATGCCTACGGGCAGGAAGGCAACATCCTTCGCTTCGTATTCTTGCACTCCATCATCCTCGCTATCCTCATCAGTCTCTGGGTCTTTCTCCAAGCACGCCTCGACCTGTTCAAGTGGATGGTTCTGCCGTGACATCATCCCTCACTAATTCCTCGTAAGATCCTAGAAGCGATTCGATCCGCCTCTTTTCTCCTAGCAAAGTCCGACGATAATGAAAAACGAGGCCAACAATAACTCCGCCCAAAACAACCGGAACAAAAACCAAAGCAGGATCAATCTCGTTCCCAGCTTTCCCAACGGCCTTGAGCTGATGGATCACGATGGGAACCATGAGCACGACAACTCCAAGCAGCGCGCACACCGATTTCGTTCGCGAGCGAGTGAGCCTGTTTTCATCAAGAAGTGCCCGCAGACACGTCTGGATCGATTTCTCGAACCCACCATGTCGCGAACGATGCCGACGATAATCAAGAACCGTTACCAACCAAAAAAACCAAAGTGCGGCAAAAATAGGATCCATACCCCACTCCCGTGTAAAATGAATCGCGCTTGAATTTGATCCTGACCAAAAGTGGTGTAAGAGAAACCTGACGGTAACAAAAACCAGCCAGACAAAGACTATCCCGCTGAAAAGCGCGAAACCACGATGCCGACGACGTAAATCGTTGACGTAATTCATATCAGATTCAATACACCAAATTCGCTCTGAAATCGGGTGTTTTCCCTGCCTTAATCGATTCACTCCATTGATCCAACCGTTCCTCACCCAATTTCCAAAACTTTCGGCACAGTCCAAAATACTCTAAAACAGAATCTTTCTCCCCTTTCTTCAAGAGATCTTCAGCCAGACTCATATTGGGGCCGAAAGAATTTAATTGTGGCGAACCCGGACTTTTTCCCGCAGCGATCAAATGTCCTTTCGCTTCCGCCACACGTCCTTCAGCGAGAGCAATGCGACCTAACACCATATTAAAATCATGGATCGCGTTACCATAATTCCAATCGCTCGGATATTTCGAAAGCATCCCTTCTAATTCCTTCGCATAGGTCATCGCATCCTGAGTCTTGCCATTCACAAAACTTTCCTTCGCAACCTCCGCTAAAGCGTAAAACCTATGAATCTCAGTCTTAGCCTTCTTCAATTCTCGTGTCGCCTTCACCAACCGTTTCTCAGGCTGTTGCGGAAAGTCTTCCCCACAAGCAACACCCATGGCACAGATAAAAACGCTCAACAAGATCCGAGTCATAGAACGCAGTCTGCTAATCTCTAACTTGAAACTCAATCCATATCTCGTTGGAACCAAGGCAGTCATTTATTCCAAGGTTTCCATAAAAGATCCGAATTATTGGTTCGGCCTTTGTTCTGAGCAAAGTCCCAATAATCTCGGACGCGAAACCGACGAACATGACCGTCGATAAACGCGATGTTCGCTCCCGCACGGTGCAAGTTGGTATGCACATTATTTTGTTGGGCTCTGGCCGCTTTTTTGCCGTTATCGAACAGCCAGACTACTTGTGCGGGTTGTGGCACTGTTCCTAGCTTCACGGGGTGATCGCTATCTCCGACCTCGTCGATGTGCAAATTGAGGCAATAATGGAACAGGTTATTTCCGTTGGAGCGATTCGTATTTGAAGGACAGATGAAAGGGGAACGCGTCAAGGAAGCCGCTGCATTCGTTCGCCATGGCATCTCATGATACGTGGCAATGCCAAGTGTGCGGGGCAGGGCGATATACCAGCCTGTTTCGCCGGAGAGTCCATTACCTGAGCCTTCCGGCGGCATCCAATCATTGTTGTCACCTGCGTAGAGATGTAACGCTAAACCCCATTGGCGAAGGTTTCCAATGCATTGGTTTGATTTAACGAATGTTTTGGCTCTTACGAGACTCGGGAGGAGAATCGAGGCGAGAATTGCGATGATGGCCACGACCACCAAAAGTTCAACCAGAGTAAAACCGTTTCTCGAATGGAACTTCATCACGCCTCCTCGAGCCGTCTTGGACGGTTATGGAATAACCTCCAATTTGTGAGCGTTCTTCACTGCGCGTTGGGCAATGGCGAAGGCCAGCCCGCGCGTACTGATTCTTAATTCTGGGATATGATAATGCCTCAGAATTGCCTCAAATATCGCAACCCCCATGAGAACTACATCGGCCTTGTTGGTCGGAAGACCGACAACGTTGATCCGATCCCTCAAAGCCATCCCCCAAAGTTGTTCGCTTCTGGTCTTGATGTCGGTGTCTCTTAAGACGATCGACTCGATTTGCTCCGGGTTAAAAACCTGGGTCTTGAGATGCATCATCGCGAGGAGTGTCGAAGTGCCGCCTGTGGCGATGAGTAAAGGTTTCGTTCCGTGTTGCCGGTCGTCTCGGGTGGGGAACTGGGGCAAGATTGTGGTCTCAAAAAAGTGATCTAACTGTGCGTTGACCTTCTGGAGTTCAGATTTTTCGGGAGGGTCATTCGGGCGAAACGAATCCAGCATCCTCACCGTGCCTAAGGTAAAACTTTGTCGCAATTGTTGTCGTCCCAATTCCCCAAGAATAAACTCTGAACTGCCACCGCCGACATCCACAACAAGCAATTCTTTCGTGGCCAACGCTGGATCGCTCGCGACCCCTTCGAATACCAGATCAGCTTCCTGTTCACCGCTGAGCACCTCGACCATCAAATTCGATCTCGATTTGATTGCGGCGATCAAATCATCCCGGTTGGTTGCATCTCGAACCGCAGAGGTTGCGATCGTCCGGATCGACGTGGCACTTAATCGTCGCGCGGTTGCGGCGACCTTTTCCACGGCCTCAGCGGTTCGAGCGATCGCTTCGAGGCTCAAATACTGGGTCTTATAAAACCCCTGACCTAATCGAGTTTGTTCACTTTCCTCGTGAATCCTGAGCAACCCTTGCCCCGATCCTTGAGCAACCAAGAGTTTGACGGAGTTTGTGCCGATGTCGATGACCGCGTGCATGACTCCGGTCTCCCTCATAATGTCTGGCCTGACGCAATGACGGCGGCACCTGTGATTCCTGCATCGTCCCCGAGTTCAGAAGAAATAATTCTGACCCCTTTGTCGGTTCCAGACATGGCATATCGCCGTGCGGTTTCCTCAATAATCGGCATCATCTCGGTCGCTAACGCGTCAATGATACCCCCACCAAGGACCACAATTTCCGGACCGAAAATATTGATCAAATTCGCGAGCGCGATACCGGTATATTCGGCGGCGTCCTCGACCACTTTTTGGACCAGTTTATCTCCTTTGCGGATCGCTTTGCGTAAATCCCCGCTGCGCATATCTGCGAGGTGAGGTCCCAGCATCTCCGTCAGTAAGGTTTTCTCTCCATCCTTGATTTTGGCTCGAATTCGATGAAATAACGACTGCCGCCCCACTAACGCTTCAAAGCATCCGCGATTCCCACACCCGCATTTGGGCCCTCCGGCAGCGATGACCATGTGCCCGATTTCGCCCGCTGAATGATTAAAGCCTGAGAATAGTTTCCCATCGATAATGAGCCCACCTCCGATGCCAGTCCCAAGGAAAACCCCCAGCATGTGGCGGGGTTTGTTCTTCAATTCGGCTTGGTAAACCCCCAGTGTGCAGAGGTTAGTATCATTTTCGATTACAACAGGCCGACCCAGTAAGGATTCTAACTCGTGCTGGAGATCGATATTGCGCCAGCCTAAATTGGGTGCGAACACGACCCGGCCCATCCCTGCATCCACAACTCCCGGGGCACCAATTCCGATCCCTTTGATTTGTTCCAACGAAAGGTCACACCCTTCCACCGCCTCCCGGACACAACGGCTGATCCGTTCAATCACCTTCTTAGGCCCAAGTTCGGGTTTAGTGCTGATCTTATTTTTGCCAATGCAATCGCGTGGATCTCTGAACACGCCCGCGAGAATCTTCGTCCCGCCGAGATCCACACCCACCACATGATTGTTGTTCGGAGCAACCGCGACCATAATCAATTCATCAACTAACCTGTGAACTAACCATTCCCCTGCCGTCGCCGCCACGCGATGTTTCAACAAAAAGGGTCAACCGCGATAAACTCTGAGCCTAATTCGCGTGCGGGTTCCGTCGGATCGGGCGTCGAGAAGTTGCTGGACGTTGGACCTCCCGTTTCTTTCCCGGTAAATCCTTCACATGCCGCCGGGGCGTATTTCGTCGCACCGATTCCACAGTTTTAGGACGCGGTTTTGGAACCAGCAAGATCGGACACCCTTCGTAACCGAACGCCGCACGCACTTGGTCTCCGAGGTATTTCGAGTATTGATCCGAGAAAAGCTCGTCCCGATTGACAAATAACAAAAATGTCGGAGGAGCCTTTCTAACCTGAGTCGCATAAAAAAACTTCAACCGATGCCCAGCAGAGGACACTGGCTGACGCCGTTCGATCGCATCCTGCAGTGCTCGATTCAACAACCCGGTTGGGATCGTTTGTTGCAGTTGGCTCGCAACATACCGAACCGCCTCCAACAGCCGGTCTAAATGAAACCCTGATTTGGCCGAAGTAAAAATCACCGGCGCATAATCGAGAAAGAAAAGTTGGTTTTGAACCCAATCCGCGAACTCCGACAACGTCGTCAGCTTTTTCTCTTCGAGATCCGGTTTACGCTTCTTTTCAGCCCGTCGTTGCAACTCCTCCTCGCGAGCTTTTCCCACCGCTTCCTCGGCGACATCCCATTTATTCACCACCAAAATACACGCCTTGCGAGCCTCCTGAATTTTGCCGCCAATTTTCTTATCCTGATTCAAAATCCCCGTCTCAGCATCAAGCACGAACACCACAATATCAGCACGTTCGATCGAATCCTCCGTGCGCTTCACACTAAAAAACTCAATCGAATCATCCACCCGCCGTTCCTGTCGCACCCCTGCCGTATCGATCAGCACATATCTTTCGCGGATCCCGTCCGTCTCCACCTCGAACGGCACATCCACCGCGTCGCGAGTTGTCCCGGGAATCGGGCTCACAATCACACGATCCGATCGAGTGAGCGCATTGATCAGCGAAGATTTTCCCACGTTGGGGCGCCCCACGATAGCCAGATTAAGAGGGCGCGGACCTTCCTCCTCTGCCACCTTGGGTGCCGCCTCAGGATCGAACGGAGGGAGTAACGCCACCGCAGCATCAATCAAATTATAAATCCCAAACCCATGAATCGCACTCACCGGCAAAAGATGCTCGAAGCCTAACCGGGCGAATTCCGTCAACCCTTGCTCCGATCGGTGATTATCCACCTTATTGACAGCGACAAAAATCGGCTTTCCAGAAACCCGAAGTAAAGCAGCCACCTCCGCATCCAGCGGTTGGACCCCCTCCTGAACGTTCACGGTAAGAATGATGACATGTGCCGCTTCGATCGCCAATTTCACTTGGTCGATCGCCGCTTGAGTAATCACGTCCGTCGCCTTTTCCTTGCGCAACAAACCGATCCCCCCTGTGTCCACCAGAGTGAACGGTCGGCCACGATGTTCCGCCTGAGCTGCCACCCGATCCCTCGTCACCCCCGGCTGATCGTGAACAATCGCAATGCGTTTACCCACAATCCGGTTGAACAAAGCGGATTTACCAACATTAGGACGACCGACAATTGCAATAATCCCAGACATGTCCCCTAGTCTGAACCACCTTAGCCTGAAGGAAAAGGTGAAAAGCCGACCACCGCATCGTCCGTAAACCTTCCACAGGTTCTATCTGCACCTTTTTTTGACAAATTGCTCACACAACAACATCACCGAAACGACCAGAATCGAACCGAGGATAACCACGATCCTCAAGAAAACTCCCGGTGGCCTATCCTCCGGATCGCCAAACGGAATAAAAGCCGCGCTCACCACAACAAAGCCGATAATCGTCAACGCGCAATACCTAATGATTCCCAGTGCGTTCAGGGTTTCCTTCGAGAATAATTGATTCCGGTTCACATCACCCAACACCTTGAACATCCGAGAGAGCGCCACAAAAAACGGAACCGAAGCGACATACACATACGCCAAAAACGGATCCTTGAAGTAAATGGCGACAACCGTGGCATGCGCATTCCTGCCTTCGACGTGGGGTTCCCAGAGCAGAAACGCGAACGCACCATGCCGATGAGCATGATAACCATCTGCAGAAAAATGACTACGCTACGTTTCATGTAACCTATGTCCGGCTAAACAGAATCCAAACCAGGCCGAGGAGTTCCATTCATTCAACATCCAATAAAAGCACCGCACAAGCGGATCCACTCGACTCGTGGCTTGCTCCTCACTCCCAGCCTAGACTAAAGTGTCATCGGACAAATCCGCCGCCAACGGCGGTTCCTGTTGCGCTCGTAGCTCAGTTGGATAGAGCATCC
>SXQI01000058.1 GCA_005793025.1 Verrucomicrobiales bacterium | reverse complement strand
GTCAAGAGTTCCGAACGATCCAAAGTCGAGGCCGCCGCTGCTTATCTCAAAAACGAACCGCGTTTTCTCTTAAAAGTGGAAGGTCACTGCGATGAGCGCGGGACCGATGAGTATAACCGAGCCCTAGGTGAGCGTCGGGCATTGTCCATCCGTGAGTATTTGTTGACCCTTGGAGTTTCGGCAGACCGCGTGACGACGATTAGCTACGGTAAGGATCGCCCAGTCGCTCAAGGACACGACGAAGCTGCATATTCACAGAACCGTCGTGGAGCGTTTGTGGTGCTCAAACCCAAACAGTAAGCCAAACTCATTTTCCTAATTGGCCCAAGGTTGTTCGTTCAACATTGGGCTTTTTGTTTCAACGCTTGATGTGCAAACCTGTTTGGGAAAAACCTTTGCATCGCGAACTCTTGGAATTGTGTTATGATACTCTTGGTTGATAAAACCGGTTTTGCCTTATGAACATGTCGTTGGCTTTTTTAAACGGGATGGAGTTGGTCGGTATCTTGATTCTTTTGGTCATCTTGTTTGGTGCCAAAAAAATCCCTGAACTCGCGCGAGGCATTGGCCAAGGATTGAAAGAGTTCAAGAAATCGACCAAAGAAATCCAGACCTCATTAGACGGCGACGACGGCCCCGGACCTACAGGGGGAGCGTCGAAAGGTGATCCTTCGCCAATCCCAAGGCCAACTAAATCGGAGACGAAAAACTAAAGCTCACAACTCGAATGCGCCGGTTCACGGCTTTACATCAATCCATGGAGGATTTAGTTTTAACCATTGTAATTAAGTTTTTATGAATATGACCCTAGCTTTCCTGAATGGGCCCGAAGTCATCGCCTTGTTAGTACTAGTTTTGATCCTTTTCGGAGCCAAAAAACTACCCGAACTCGCTCGGGGATTAGGCCAAGGACTGAAAGAGTTCAAGAAATCTTCAAAGGAAATCCAAGAAGATCTCAACACAGCGATGAACGAGGAATCTTCCCCGGCACCTGCCAGACGGCTTGCGGGAACCACAGTTGAGTCGCAAACCGTGGAAGCGATTCCAGCCCAAGATACTTCCAAGGCATAATCCCGATCCCGACGTAATTTTCAGCAGTCATGGCTAACGAGGACGATTATCCGCCCTCCTCTTCTCCCGAAGATGAGGGCGGTCCAGTTAAATCCTTCCTTGATCACTTAGAGGATCTTCGCTGGGTTCTGATCAAGACGGTCGCTTCAGTGGTTTTGGGGATGACCATCTGTCTAGTGCTCGCTCCAACGATCGTTCAAATCCTACATCGCCCCCTCGTTCAATCCGGGTTGGATGTGAAATTAAATCCTCTCGGTCCAATGGGTGGTTTCGTGATTTATATGAAGGTTGCCACTTATGGTGGGGCAGGGTTGGCACTCCCATTCGTAGGCTTTTTTATTGGAAGTTTTATTTTCCCAGCACTCAAACCTCAGGAGCGGAAATACTTTCTCTGGGCCTTAGGAATCGGAGGTGGTTTGTTCCTTCTCGGGGTCGCTCTCTGTTATTTTTTTATGCTGAACATCTGCCTGCAAGGCATCTCGCAGATGAATTCTTGGCTAGGTTTTTCTACAGATCTTTGGAGAGCCGAGGAGTATTTCTCTTTCGTCCTCCTCTTTATGGCAGGGATGGGCCTCAGTTTTGAGGTTCCTGTCATTATCCTGACATTGGTGCGAATCGGCTTAATTCCGCACGAATGGTTGGTGAAGGGCCGCGCCTATTTTATCATCGCGAACGTGCTGCTCTGCTCGATTATTACCCCGGACGCCTTGAGCACGATTCTCATGGTCCTGCCAGTGCAAATCTTGATGGAGATTTGTATTCTGATTTCTAAGTATTGGGAACGCCAGAAGCGGATTGCCGAAGCGCGTGCCGCCGCACAACCGAAGGACTAAACCATTTGAGGTTGGTTGGACGATTCTTTGAACGACCTACCACAGAAACGAACTTTGTTGGGCGATCGCGTCTTCACCTGAGAGTAGCTCCACTTTCCAAGAGATCACGCGCCCTAGTTTCTGATAAAGCTCCACCGGGATCGAAATGCTCGACCAACGGGCTTTGGAATGGCTAGGTTTCACGACCGTTTCAATCACAGTGGGGGTGCTGTTTTGCGAATTTTCCGACCGGATTTGGAGACGCAGCTTCAGAGGAGTTTCACTCGTCGGTTCATTGCGCCACTGGACATCGTAGCGGACCCCGTGAATTTCTTTCGGATTGAGGCGCAGGTGGGCTTGGTAGGCGTCGCGTTCGAATAGACTTGGGGAGACTGAATTCCTCCCTTGTTTGTCGAGGAGGTGGGGCAGCACTTTGATTATTTTCGCTTCACCAGCCAGAGCCGCCAATGGGAGAGATCCCAAGAGCAGAGCCAAGACCATTTTACGCATTAGCTTCATTTACCCGTTTTATAATCCCAAAACGAACTGGCTCAAAGTGAATTCTCCTGACCGGATTGAAATGCGAGTTGCCCGTACCTCACCACCTGCATAATCTGAAACGAGTTCGATTGAGCCACATCTTAATGATACTCCGGAGGACCAATTCTTGACACTGACTGATATTATCGCCCAAAACGTTCGTCCCATCTTTTCTTTCGAGGTGTTTCCTCCGAAAACTGATGGAGCCTACGCCAATCTGAGGCAGATCTTGCCTGAACTGGTTGCCCTAAAACCTGATTACATGACGGTTACCTACGGTGCCTTCGGTTCAACGCAGGGGCGCACATTGGAGATCGCTGCGGAAATCCAAAACCAGTTTCGCATCCCCACAGCGACGCACCTGACTTGCGTGGGATCCTCCCGTGAAGACCTCGATGG
>SXQI01000057.1 GCA_005793025.1 Verrucomicrobiales bacterium | reverse complement strand
TTAGCTACCTCATCCCTCGTGCTACGGCCTTGATCGTAAACAGCTAAAATCCGCTCGCGCAAATCTAGGGAAATTGTTTTCACACTCCAACTTTACGTTAGATTCCCCAGATAGGCTATATATTTATTTAAACCGCTCTAAAGTCTCGATTCGGTGTGGGTAGGATCGTCGCAATCAACCCCTCCGCATTTTTGAATGGGAGTGTTGATTGGGGCCAGCATTCTAAAATCTGACCATTTTTTCGAGCTGTGCGACTCGGTTCTTAATGTCGGCGGAGGTGACTCTTGAGGTGCGGGTGAGCCCGAAACTTTCACAACAAAACGACGCTGTGGCACTGCCGTGAATGATCGCGCGGCGGAGGTTTTTCTCAATCGGACCACTTGCTGCGGCGAGGTAACCGAGGAGACCTCCCACAAAGGAATCTCCAGCCCCGGTGGGGTCGACAACGCGTTCAAGCGGAAACGCAGGAGCGATGAAGAGTCCTGAAGGTCCAGAGAGGATCGAACCATACTCACCACGCTTGATGATGACGTAGGTTGGTCCGAGGCGATGGATCTTCTTGAGTGCTTTGAGAACATTCTCTTCATCCGTGAGTTGCCTTGCTTCACTGTCATTAAGGACGAAAGCATCGACCCGTTTAAGGAGAGTGAGGAGGTCAGAGAGGGCAATGTTCAGCCACAGGTCCATCGTGTCGGCGATGACAAATTTCGGTTTTTTGATTTGGTCCAACACGTGGTGTTGCAACGAGGGGGCAATGTTCGCAAGCAGAACGAATCGCGAGTTTTTATGGCCCTCAGGAAGGTGAGGTGTAAAGTTTTCGAACACGCCGAGTTCTGTGCTGAGGGTACGGCGGTTGTTCATGTTGGCCTCATACTCGCCTGACCAATGGAATGTTTTGCCTTCAGCGATTTGCAACCCAGAGATATCGATTTTGTGCTTTCGATAGAGATCCAAGTAACGTTTCGGAAAATCCTTACCTACAATCCCAATCATTTTGACTGGGCTAAAGAAACTGGCAGCAACTGCAGCATGACTGGCTGACCCTCCCAGCAATCGTGGATTCTCTGCTTTGGGAGTTTTGATTGAATCTAGGGCAGTGGACCCCACAACAAGAACGCTCATGATTATTTTTGAACTTTAAGTAAGTTTGGGGAGTGAGGGTAGGCGTGATTTGAATTGCTGACAAGCATGAGCAAGGTCTTGCTGGTTCAGGATCGCACTCACGACGCAGATGCGTCTCGCGCCCGCAGCGAGAACGTCATCTAAATTGTCGAGATGGATACCCCCGATCGCGAACCAAGGGATCACGACGTTTCGAGCAGCCCAACGCACGTAGTCCAATGTGACGGCCTTCGCGGTAGGTTTTGTATCCGTGGGGTAGACGGGGCCGACCCCGATGTAGGCGGCACCTGCGCCGACTGCTTTTCTAGCCTGATCGGGGGAATGAGTGCTTAGACCTACCACCGGCATGTGCCCACCGTGGGCGGGCCGAGACAGTTGTGAGATGGCTTCGTATCCGGACCCAAAAAAATCCTCAACCCCAAGGTGGCAAATAGGAGCTGAGACAGTTTGGGCGACTTCGAGATGATCGTTGATGACGAGTGGAACGTTGAACGAATGAGTGATCGGGAGAAGTTTCTCTGCCAGAAGTCGGACCTTTTCAGGGGATTCGCCCTTGGCTCGCAGTTGGATCAGGTCTGCTCCTCCTTCGCACAATTGACGAACAATCGATGTAGGGTCTCGGCCGTGAAGGTAAGCGGTATCGACAAAGGCGTAGAGTTGCGCCTGCGCGATGAGGTCGCTTGTCGTGGACATAACTACTCAGCCTTTTTCGCTGATCAATTCTCGCCTTGGCCCACTTAATAGTTCTTCGATAAAATTGGTGGAATAAACGCCGCGACGGAAGTTGGGATCTTGGAGGATGGCCAACTCGAAAGGAATCGTCGTCTTGATGCCTGTGACCATGTATTCACTCAGCGCGCGAGCCATTTTATCCATGGCATCTCGGCGATCTTTGCCATACGTAATGAGTTTACCCAGCAGAGAGTCATAGTATGGAGGAATGGTGTAGCCGGCATAGGCATGGCTATCGACCCGAACTCCGCGTCCGCCAGGAGCATAATACATCTCGATTCTTCCCGGGCTGGGTCGGAAATCATCAAAAGGATCCTCGGCATTGATCCGACATTCGATCGAATGGCCCTTGAAGACCACATCGCTCTGGGAGATTCGCAACGGCTCCCCCATGGCGATCAAGATTTGTTGCTTTACGATGTCGATTCCGGTCACTTCCTCAGTAATGGGATGTTCAACTTGGACGCGCTTGTTCACCTCGAGGAAATAGAATTCTCCGTGGTCATCCACGATGAATTCAACTGTTCCTGCACTGGTGTAATGGGCAGTCTCTGCAATTCTTAGGGCAGCTTTGCCCATCTTTTTTCGTAAATCCTTGAATTTGCCTTCGATCAAAGGGGATGGGGTTTCCTCCAAGATCTTTTGATTGCGGCGTTGGATAGAACAATCCCGTTCCCCGAGATGAATCAGATGGCCTTTGTTGTCGCCTAGAATCTGGAACTCGATGTGGTGCGGGTTTTCGATGAATTTTTCGATGTAAACCGCCGAGTTACCGAAGGATTTCTCCGCCTCGCTTCGGGCGGTGTGGTAACCCTTGATCAAAGAGACGTCGTTATGAGCTACGCGCATCCCGCGCCCACCACCCCCTGCGATAGCCTTAATGATGACGGGATAACCGATTTGTTTGGCAATCTTCAGGGCCGCTTGTTCGTTCTCGATCAAGCCCTCTGAACCGGGAGGAATCGGGACTCCCGCCTTCTTGGCCAAAATCCTACTCGTAGACTTGTTGTCCAACGCGTTCATTGCGCGGGAACTCGGGCCAATAAACCGAATGTTGCAATTCTCGCAAACGTCTGCGAAATGAGCATTTTCAGAGAGGAACCCGTAGCCCGGATGAATGGCGTCAACATCCGCGATTTCTGCAGCACTGATGATCCGATCAATCCGCAAATAGGAGTCAGCACTGGCGGGTTTACCAATGCAGATTGCTTCATCCGCCATTTGGACGTGCATGGAATTGACATCCGCTTCCGAATAAATGGCAACGGTGCGGATGTTCAGCTCTTTGCAGGCACGGATGATACGAACCGCGATTTCCCCACGATTTGCTACGAGAATTTTCTCAAACATGAACGCTTAAATAATTGGCAGACTTACGGGTTGGCGAAGCCAGTGAACGCAAGTGGAGTTAAACCGGTCGAATCTTAAACAAAGGCTGGCCGAATTCCACCGGACGTGCGTTATCGAGGAGACAAGCCGTGATGACCCCGCTTTTTTCTGCTTTGATTTCGTTCATTACCTTCATCGCCTCGATAATGCAAACCACCGTATCGGGGCCGACTACCGTGCCGATTTCAGCATAATTGCCTGC
>SXQI01000009.1 GCA_005793025.1 Verrucomicrobiales bacterium | reverse complement strand
TTCCCCACGATATTCGGCGTGTTACGGGAACAAAAACCGAAGTCAATTCTGGGAGTATTCCATGACTGGAATGACTACGGCCGATTGTTCGAGCGGGCGGCGTGTAACCAGATCGAAGACTCCGTCGGGCCGACGAATGCTGCCCGGCACGCGATCGCATGGTTCAAAGCACAGAAGCCCACGTTTCTCTTCATCCACTTCGACCATGTGGATCATGCAGGCCACGACGTGGGTCACGGAACACCCGAGTATTACGCTTCAGTGGAAGTAGCTGACAGTTTGATTGGCGAAGTTTTGCAGGGAATAAAGGACACCGGACTCTCAGATCGGACCTTGGTCTTGGTAACCTCCGATCATGGCGGAGTCGCCAAAGGTCACGGAAATGCGACCATGGCAGAGATCGAAATTCCATGGATATTGACCGGTCCCGGTGTTGCGAGAGGAAAAGAAATCATGGAACCTGTGAATACCTACGACACCGCCGCGACAGTGGCCTACGCCCTCGGCGTCACTCCTCCGAAAGCTTGGATTGCTAAACCGGTTACCACTGCTTTTGGGAATTGAAACTCGATGCTTGCCCTTTGCCTTACCTGAGTAGTTGCACTAAACTTTTTTTCTAATGCAGAAGAATAAACTATCCCCGTCCCGAGATAAGCTCCTGTTCACACCGGGCCCATTGACAACCAGCCATACCGTGAAACAGGCAATGATGCATGATGCCGGATCATGGCATTGGGAGTTCAACGAACTAGTGGCATCGCTCCGTGACCGTGTCCTTACCCTCGCCGGAGTGACCCGCGAGCAAGGTTACGAATGTATCTTCATGCAAGGCACGGGCACTTTCGGGGTTGAGGCGGTCTTCGCCAGCGTGGTGCCGCATTCAGCAAAAGTTCTAATCCTATCGAACGGTGCGTATGGCGAACGGATGATCCTCATGACCGCTGCGCTACGCATCCCGACAGTAATACTCAGAACCGCAGAAGACGAACTGCCCACTGCAGCAGCAGTGAGAGAGATCCTTCAACGTGAACCTGAGATCACCCACGTGGCAATGGTTCACTGCGAGACAACGACCGGCATTCTCAACCCCATTGAAGCCGTCGGCCGAGTGGTGCAGGACTGCGGCCGTCAATTCATCCTTGATGCCATGAGTAGCTTTGGTGCGGTCCCGATTGATTTTGCGACCGTTGGAATTGACTTCCTCATCTCTTCGGCCAACAAATGTATCGAGGGCGTTCCGGGATTTTCATTTGTCATCGCACGACGAAAAGCGTTACTCGCAGCCGAAGGGATCGCTCGATCGTTAAGCTTTGATCTTCTCGGCCAATTGCGTGGATTCGAAAAGAATGGCCAGTTTCGATATACCCCACCGACGCATTCCATTCTCGCGTTCGAAGTCGCAATGAATGAATTGGAGGAAGAGGGAGGCATCAACGGTCGTGCTGAACGCTACGCCGAAAATCACCAAGTGTTGATGGAAGGAATGACCCGCCTCGGATTCCAAGCTCATCTACATCCATCGGTTCAGAGCTACATCATCACCTCATTCCACTTTCCTCGCGATTCCCGTTTTGAGTTCTCAGATTTTTACCGAAGGATGAGTGAGAAGGGCATGATTATTTATCCCGGGAAACTAACAAAAATCGATTGTTTCCGAATTGGCAACATTGGCCGCCTCTTTCCCGAGGACCTACGGCAAGTGGTTAGGGCAATCGAAGATTCCCTCCGCGAAATGGGACTCACGGTTCCGTTAACTCCTCTATGAGCACTCCAGCCACGCAGTCATTTACAGTCAACGGCCGCCTCTATAATCCACCGCCACGGCCAGCTGTGGTGATCTGTTTAGACGGTTCTGCAGACGAATACCTAGACGCAGCTCTCGCACGCGGATTGATGCCAAATCTACAGCGACTCTCAGTGCAAGGGTATCGTGGAATGGCTCGAGGTGCGATGCCCTCCTTCACCAACGTGAACAATTCGTCCATCATTACAGGGGTGCCACCTTCAGTGCATGGGATCGGCGGCAATTTCTTTTATGAACGCTCCTCGGGTCAGGAAGTGATGATGAACTCCGCACGGTTTCTTCGCGCCGAGACTATTTTAGCAGGAGCAGCACGAGCTGGACGCCGCATCGGTGTCGTGACCGCGAAAGAAAAACTCCGCGATATTCTCGCGGCCGGACTCAACTTCGACTATGACAAGGGACCCGTAGCATTCTCATCCGAAAAATCGAAAGAGGCCAAAAGCCAGACCCACGGCGTAGAAAATGCGGAAACTCTCGTAGGAGCACCGACACCACCGATTTATAGCGGGGATGCGAGTTTGTATGTGCTACGGGCAGGGGTCGCGATGCTTCAGCGACGGCGGGCCGATTTGCTCTATCTTTCAACAACCGATTTTATCCAACACAAACACGCCCCTGAAACTCAGCCTGCTCTGGAGTTTTATGCGGGTATCGATCGTGAGCTCGGCCACTTGTTGGATCTCGGGGCCGTCGTGGGGATCACGGCCGACCACGGAATGAACGCCAAACAAAACCAAGATGGCACTCCGAAAGTTGTGTACGTCGAAAGCGAACTTGTTCATCGTTTCGGTTCAGGGTTCCGTGTCATTTTGCCGATTACAGATCCTTACGTTGTCCACCATGGCGCGCTTGGTTCGTTCGCAGTGGTGCATTTGCCCGAGGAGCCGATCGACCTAGCTGCGGTAATCAAGTTCCTTTCCTCTTTGCCCGGTGTCACAGAGGTTCACGCCAAGGCACACGCGGCCGCTCTTTTCGAACTTCCCGAGGATCGCATGGGAGATTTGATTGTTGTTTCAGGTCGCGACACGGTACTGGGTCGCACCCCTGATCATCACGATTTGAAAGTGATCGAAGGCGGGCTCCGATCGCATGGAGGGCGTTACGAGGAGATGGTTCCCTTTGTGATGAGTGAACCGTTAAACCCTATTTATGCTCAGCGGGCGGCGGGCGATGTCAGGAATTTTGATGTGTTTGAATTCACTTTAAATGGCGGCCGTTAGCAACCAACTATCATGAGTCTCTTGGAATTGCATTGCCTCGTGGCTGGGTCTCCCGTGAGGGGATCTGAAAAACTGGAAGTTCGAAACCCCTACAATCAAGCTGTCGTCGGCACTGTGGTAACTGCAAGTTCTGCAGATGTGGAATTGGCGATTGTCTCCGCACGGAATTCCGGCCCGGCCCCCAGTCGTTTTGAACGATCGCAGGTTCTCGAAAAGGCCCGGAATGGTTTGGAGGCGCGCCGCGAAGAATTCGCCCACACCATCACCGCTGAGACAGGCTTGTGTTTACGTGAGGCACGCTACGAGGTGGGGCGCACCGTGGATGTTTTGCGATTTTCAGCGATGGAAGCTCTCCGCGACGATGGACAGATTTTCTCCTGCGATATTTCTGCCCAAGGCAAAGCGCGCAAAATATTCACGATGCGCGAACCGTTAAACTGCGCCGTGGCGATCACGCCTTTTAACCATCCGCTCAACCAAGTCGCCCACAAACTCGGACCTGCGATTGCAGCGGGGACTCCCATGATCCTCAAACCGTCCGAGAAAACGCCGCTTGTCGCGTTGAAATTTGCGTCCCTGCTTTACGATTCGGGCTTACCGCCGAAAATGCTCAGTGTCCTGCTAGGTAATACCAACCAAGTCGCCGAACCGTTGGTGCGAGACGATCGTGTTGAGTCCGTAAGTTTCACCGGGAGCGTCGCAGTCGGAAAACGGATTGCAGCAACAGCCGGCTACAAAAAGATCGTCCTAGAACTCGGAGGCAACGACCCGCTCATTGTCCTCGAGGACGCCGATCTGGATCTCGCGGCGTATCTCGCGGCGGAAGGATCTTATCGTAATTCAGGGCAACGGTGCACCGCCATCAAACGCATTTTAGTGCAGGAATCGATTTCAGAAGACTTTACTGCACGACTTGTCAAACGAACCGCCGAATATGTCACGGGTGATCCTTTCGATGAAAACACCCGGGTCGGGACAGTGATTGACGAAACCTCCGCCATTTACTTGGAAACCGTCGTTGCCGAGGCCGTTGCCGCAGGAGCCCGCGTCTTGATAGGAGGCCGTCGCCGAGGTGCGCAGCTCGAACCTACTGTCATCGCCGATGTCCCGCGCAACGCCCGAATGATTGTCTCTGAAAGCTTTGGTCCGTTGGCACCCATTATCAAAGTGCGCGATTTGGACGATGCCATCACCTTGGCTAATAGCACCGCTTACGGACTAAGTTCTGGCGTAGTGACACAACGAATGGATTGGGCTCTTGAGGCTATCCGTCGCCTGCGTTGTGGCACGGTGAACATTAATGAAGTACCTGGATTTCGAATCGAGAGCAGCCCGTTCGGCGGAATCAAAGATAGTGGCCTCGGTGTCAAAGAAGGGGTTGTCGAAGCCATTAAATGCTTTACCACCGTGAAAACATTCTCGCTTCCTTGGGGGTAGGAGACTCGCCTATGGAACACCTCAAATCTGAAGGAGATATCAACCTCACTTCTCGCCGAACCGAGTGGATGGCGCAAAACTTGGACCCAGAAACCCGCTACTGGTTGGAAGAGGATGGCCGCTATTTTTTACACCAAGCTCTATCCACTCCGTGTTTAGATGTCTTAAAAGGTGCCAGCGGGTCTGCCATCACCACACATCGCGGGGGTGATCTCCTCGACTTCCATGGGAACAACGTCCACCAAGTAGGATTCGGCCATCCGCGGATCATCGAGGCCATCACGCGGCAGATGCAGGATCTAGCATTTTGCACTCGCCGATACACCAACATTCCCGCAATCCAACTTGCAAAACGCCTTACCGGGTTAGCTCCCGGTGATTTGAATCGCCTTCTCTTTGCGCCGGGCGGAACCTCAGCAATCGGCATGGCGTTGAAGCTGGCACGAACCGCCACTGGCAGACATAAAACCATCTCCATGTGGGATTCCTTTCATGGAGCATCCTTAGATGCGATTTCCATCGGTGGTGAAGCTGTTTTCCGTAAAAACGCCGGCCCACTTCTCCCCGGATGCGAGCATGTGCCGCCGCCGGATCCACGCCATTGCCTATGGGATTGCGGCACTACCTGTTCATTGAAGTGTGCCGATTACATCGAATACATTCTAAAAAAAGAAGGCGACATCGCCGCAGTCATCGCCGAGACCATCCGTTGCACCCCCTTCATTCCGCCCCTTGATTATTGGAAAAAAGTTCGCGCTGCCTGCGATAAATATGGGGCACTGTTAATCCTCGACGAAATCCCTATCGGCCTAGGACGCACAGGACGGATGTTCGCTTGCGAACATTATGATGTCGTGCCCGACATGCTCGTATTGGGAAAGGGATTAGGAGGGGGGATTTTTCCATTAGCCGCATTGATCGCTCGCGAAGGGTTGAACGTCGCCGCGGACCAAGCACTCGGACATTATACCCACGAAAAAAACCCTGTTGCCTGCGCCGCCGGATTAGCCGTGCTAGACATCCTCGAGCAGGACCGACTCGTGGAACGCGCCGCCTCTCTGGGCCAAACCATGCTCCAACGACTCCAAGAGATGCAACAAGAACTCCCTCTCATCGGGGATGTTCGAGGCTTGGGTCTCCTGCTCGGAATCGAATTAGTGACCGACCCAATCAAAATGACCCCCGCCAACGATCAAGCCGAACAAGTCATGTACCAGTGCCTTACTCAGGGACTCAATTTCAAGATTACGATGGGCAACATCCTCACCCTGACCCCGGCCCTGACCCTTACCGACGCCGAAATGGATCAATCCCTCCAAATCCTCAAGCGAGCGATCCAAACCGCCTCGAGGTAATCTCAAAAACGAGCGAACCAAAAAACGATAATTGGGGATTGCGTTTTTCTACGGGAAGATTACCGTTCCGTCTCTTTTCTGGGGATTCCCCGATGGGTGAGTCGTCAGAAAAGATAGTTGAACGGTCGAAATATTCCACGTTCTTGTGAGCGCGGAGGGCCATAACAACACTTAATATAAATCCCGTCTTCCGCGGGATGGCTTGCCAAAGTGCAGGCTTTTAACCAAAGGAAAAAAGTGAGTATTGGTATTGGAGTTAAGGAATTATTGGACGCCGGCGTGCATTTTGGACATCAAACCAAACGCTGGAATCCCAAGATGAAACGGTTCATCTTCGATGCTCGTAATGGCATTCATATCGTGGATCTCAGCAAGACGCTGACCCAGCTTGAACAAGCCTGTGATTACCTGCAGAAGACTGTTCTCAAAGGCGGGCGTATCCTCTTCGTGGGAACCAAAAAACAGGCCCAAGAAGCGGTTCGTGAATCGGCAAAATCCTGCGGGCAAATGCACGTGACCGAACGTTGGCTCGGTGGAACCTTGACCAACCTGAAGACGAT
>SXQI01000056.1 GCA_005793025.1 Verrucomicrobiales bacterium | reverse complement strand
GGGAGCTTGGAGATGGAACCCACTCCAGCCTTTTCCAATGCTGGCAGCGAGTAGAAACTAGCCTGACCTCCGTCTCCGAGGGTGAAAGACTGCAACGTGTTAAACAAATTGTGCGCTGGGTTCATACGATCACTCGACAAAATCAATCCGTCCTATTCACGCAGGATTCCGGCGAATTGGCAAACAATGACATGAAGGAATTTGAATCAAGAACACCCAAACCATTTCCGATCGTTTGACACGCTGATTGCAGCCCCTTATATATAGGGCTGTTCGCGATAGCGAAGCCGAAGAACAACTACCAATCCCATTCATAACTATGCCACTTTCTGTAGGGACACAAGCCCCTGATTTTACCCTAAAATCCAAGACATCAGGCGATGTCAAAGATATCACTTTAAGCCGCAATTTCGGACAAAAGAACACGTTGTTACTCTTTGTGCCGCTGGCATTTACAGGTGTTTGCACCACTGAACTTTGTGATCTGACCGCCGGCTTGAGCCAATACACTGAACTCAATGCCGATGTGATCGGCATCAGCGTTGATAGCCCTTTCGCTCAAGAGGCGTGGGCTAAAAAGGACGGGATCGGTATCACTTTAGCGAGCGATTTAAACAAAAAGACAGCCGACGCCTATGGGGTATTGCTGCCAGACCTAGCTGGATTTGGTGCCGTGAGTGCCCGTGCCGCGTTCGTTATCGATAAACAAGGAGTTGTTCGATATAGCGAGCAGACTCCCACCCCGAAAGACCTCCCAAACTTCGCCGCAATCAAAGCCCTATTAGCCACATTAAAGTAGTCATTCTACTCTCCTTTTGAAGAAAAAGATTCCCGTTGATTCTTCCATCAACCGCAATATCAACGGGGAATCTTGTCATTTCTACGAAGGGCATTTGCCACCGTGCCAACAGACGCACACTTTGCAGATGTGAACGGTTGACCGTATTTTCCCCCACTGCTCCGAGTCGGGTTTTGCGATTTGCAAACCCAACCGGAGTTGAGTAGTGTCACTGATTAGCTCTGACCAAGAATGAGACAACTCGTCACGATCGCCACGAATGCGTTCATGGAATTAGTCCGGCAACCGGTTTTCCTGTTGCTGATGACTTTTGCCAGCGCATTTAACATGCTGTTAGCCAGCATGTTCTACTTCGGCTTCGGGGATGACCAAAAACTGGTGAAGGACAGCGTTCTTGCTGTCATGCTCCTTACCGGACTGTTCGGAGCCGTCTTGAGTGCCTCAGCCTCTGTTGCAAATGAGATTCGCACCGGGACGGCCTTAGCCGTCCTCTCCAAACCAGTCGGACGCCTGCGATTTTTATTGGGGAAGTTCCTAGGATTAGCTGCTGCGTTAACCCTGATGACCTATGTCAATTTTGTCTGCGCGCTTCTCGCAAGTCGAATGGCATTCGACGCCTACGGGGATCCTGACCGATTGGCGTTGCAGGTCTTTTTTGGATTACTCGTCCTCGCGTATCTAGCCGCAGCACTCTCAAACTACTTCCTTCGTCGGACGTTCGTTCCCGATGCCGTGTTCGGCTTGGTGACTGCGATCACGTTGGCCTTTATTTTGATTAGTTTCTTTAATAAGGAAGGACAAGCTCAGGAATTCGCCAAAGGGGTGGATTGGCGTTTGGTTCCTGCATCCGTCCTGATTTTATTTGCGCTTCTGATTTTGGCCGGCCTCGCGCTCGCATGCTCCACACGGCTTGAAGTGATTCCCACCCTCAGCATTTGTACCGCTTTTTTCTTGCTCGGTCTGATGTCAGATTACTTGTTTGGACGTTGGGCGCAGCAAGGTTCAACTTGGGGACAGATTTTTTACTCCATCATGCCCAACTGGCAACAGTTGTGGTTGGCGGACGCTTTAGAAAATGGAAAAACCATCCCATGGTCGTATGTGGGCAAGGCGATGGTTTATTCCTTTTGTTATTTGGGAGCCACACTCAGTGTGGCATTGATCCTTTTTGAAGACCGGGAACTGACCTAACAATCCATGGAACGCAACACGCAAAAAATTGGATTACTCAACCTCCTGCTACTTCTGGCAGCGGCTGGGGTAACGCTCGCCCTCACACTTTACTCTGGAACCCTCGCGGGGCAGGTCGCGTCCGCCATTTTCGGAATTGGCTTTTTGATTGCCGCCGTCAGCTATTTCCAAATGCGTCTGGAGGATCGTGAACGCTTGGAGCGGCTCGATTTTGATGAGCTAAAGAAGACCAAAAGTGCAGAAAGTCTATTCACAGGTTCGGACGAAGAGACTCTTCCCGCCTACCAATCAAGATTACAATTTGATAGGTTTTTTGTTCCCGGTTTTGCGTTGCTCGTCCTCGCATTGGAAGGGTCTGCTGCAGGGCTTTTCTGGCGTTGGCTCAACACGGTCACCGTGACGGCTCCTAAGGAGCCCACAATCGCGATCGCCCTTTATTCAACGTTGGCCATTTTACTTTTCGTTCTTGGGAAATACGCCGCAAACCTTGCCAAATTTGAGGGCCAACGGCTGCTTAGGCCCGCCGCAAGTTTCTTAGTGCTTGGTTTCTACCTTGGAGCTGCTTTAGCCGTTGCAATCGGCTGGGTGTGGAGCGGTGGAATCAGAGCGGATTTCATCTTGGCTCGAAGCCTCTGTGTCTTGTTGGGGCTAGTTGCTGCGGAGACTTTGATCAATTTGATCTTGGAAATTTACCGACCCCGAGTGAAAGGACAACAATCGCGACTTATTTATGAAAGTCGTTTGGTGGGGTTACTAGGGCAGCCCGAAGGAATCTTTTCTACTGCCGCTCAAGCTCTAGACTACCAGTTTGGATTCAAAGTATCGGAAACGTGGTTTTATCAATTTCTGCAAAAAGCCATCGCTTGGATCATCCTGCTCCAGTTTGGCGTATTAATCGCATCCACGATGGTGGTCTTCATCGGGCCGGGTGAACAGGGGTTGATCGAACGGTTTGGAAAACCGATTGCAGGTGGTAACATTTTAGAACCCGGACCCCATCTGAAACTTCCGTGGCCCATCGACGCCATCCGTCGCTTTAGAACGCAAGAAATTCAAAGTTTCAACATTGGATTTGCCAATGAGGAGAAGGAATCCCACAAGGTCGTCCTCTGGACGGTCAAGCATTACAAAGAGGAGTTTAATCTGTTGGTTGCTAGCAAAGAGCAATCTCAATCGGGCACGAATGCTGTCGAAAGGGCTGTGCCGGCCGACTTGTTAACGATCAGCATCCCCGTTCAGTTTCAGATCAAGGACCTTATTGCTTGGGAATACAATCACACTGATGCCTCAAAGCTTTTGGAAAAAATCGCGACCAGAGAAGTGGTTCGATTCTTGGTTGGAGCAGACATTTTTGACCTGATGAGTTCGGGACGAGACGCCGCAGCTCAAGATTTAAAACGGCTGATTCAGGAACGATCGGATGAGTACAAATTGGGTGTTAATATCGTATTCGTCGGTCTACAGGATATTCATCCGCCAGTGAAAGTAGCTCCTAAATTTGAAGAAGTCGTGGCAGCCCGACAAGAAAGCGAAGCACGGTTACGGGTCGCCGAAGGTTACGCAGCCCGAGTGGTGACGATTGCTAAGGCTGAAGCGGAGAGAAAAATCCATGAGGCGGAGGCGTATCGCGCTAGGAAAATCGCCGGAGCTGCTGCCCAAGGGGAACAGTTCAAGAGTCAAGTGCTTGCCTATCAATCATCACCCGAAGTATATCTCCAACGGTCCTATCTAAATACCTTTTCACGTGGGAGTGCTAACGCCCGAAAATATATCGTGACTGCGACAAACACCCACGACGTCGTCACATTAAATTTAGAAGACAAAATTAGATCCGACATTTTAGACATTCCCATGCCCTCTGTTCGCAAGTAAGAATTTTTCTGATCTCCTATGAAACGAAATCCACTCACGCTGATTGTTGGTGCCATTCTTTTATTGGTTTTTCTCCTGCTGTTATTCACCTTCCAAGTGCGACGCACCGAGGTTGCCGTGGTTACAACATTTGATAAACCGAGTCGCTATATCGTAGATCCCGGCCTTTACTTCAAGTGGCCTCGTCCGATTCAACGAGTTTACCCTTTCGATAAACGCATCCAGAATTTTGAGGATGATTTTGAAGAGACCCTCACCAAGGACAATTACAACCTATTAGCCATGGTTTTTGTGGGCTGGAAAATCACAAACCCTGAGCAATTCTTTAATAGTTTCCCCACGGGCAAGCCCGAGGCAGCCGAACCCGCACTCAAAGGACTCATCCGGACGGTTAAGAATGCGGTGATCGGAAAGCATTCCTTCGGAGATTTTATTTCCACGAACCCCAAACAATTGAAATTCGCCGAAGTGGAGCAGGAAATCCTTACTGGTATCAAGGAAACTGCCTCCTCTAAGTATGGTATCACCGTTGAATTCTTGGGACTGAAAAAACTTGGTTTGCCCGAAAGTGTGACTCAAAAAGTTTTTGACCGCATGAGCGCCGAACGTCAACGCGAGGTCGAACGGTTGAATGCGCTGGGCGAAGCAGAAGCTATGAACATCCGAAGCGCAGCTGACCGCGACCGCAACGAACTAATCGCCAAGGCAGACGCAACCGCAACCACCATTCGTGGTCAGGCCGATGCCGAGGCGGCAAAATCATTCGAAGTTTTCAAGACCAACCCGGAACTTGCTGTATTCCTGCTCAAATTGAGTTCGTTAGAGCAAACCTTGAAAGAACGTGCGACCTTGATTTTGGATGAACGCACCCCTCCTTTTGACCTTCTCAACGGTGTAAACTCCAAAAGTAACGATCATGAGTAAGTCACACGACCATCACGATCACCCGCACGGGAGTGACCATCATCATCATGAACCCACGCAACACCAAGAACCTGTTGCGGAGGTGAACCCCGTCAGCGAGTTGGAAGATGCAGGAACAAAAGCTCTTTCGGATGCGCTAAAAAGCAGTTTTCTCATCGTCAAATTCGTGATGGTGGGATTGGTAGTTTTATTTTTTGCTTCCGGCCTGTTCACGGTCCCCTCTCAACAGAAGGCGATTATCTTGCGCTTCGGGAAACCGGTAGGCACAGGTGCTGAGCAACTTCTTGGAGCAGGATTGCATTGGTCGTTCCCCTACCCGATCGACGAGATCGTCAAAATCCCCATCGGTGAGATTCAACGGATTACCTCCACCATTGGTTGGTATGCGACGACTCCCGAACAGGAAGCCACGAAGACCGAACAACCTCCCGGCCCCTCACTCAACCCCATGACGGATGGTTACACCATCACCGGGGATGGGAATGTCATCCATGTTCGAATCACCACAAGTTATCGGATAGCGGACCCGTTGAACTATGTTCTGAATTTCGTCAACGCCTCGAACGTGGTTCAACAGGTCGTGGACAGTGCACTCATCCATGTCTCCAGTCAGTTCAAGGTTGATGAGGCTCTGACACAGAACAAGGTGGGTTTCCAAGAGAAATTGATGGCACGGATCCGTCAGGAAGTTGAAGCTAAGGGGCTAGGTATCACGATCGAACAAGGGGAGGTTCAGATCATTCCACCCCGCTACCTCAAAGGTTTTTTTGACCAAGCTTTCTCCGCAGATATCGAACGTCGGAAAACGAACGAAGTCGCTCGCGCCTATGCAAGCAGAGTATTGAGCACCGCCTCCGGTGAAGCGAATTCGATTGTGAACAACGCTTTGACCGATCGCACTCGGCTGGTTCAAGCCGTGGCTGCGGAAGCGGATTATTTCAAGAATCAATTGCCCCACTACGAGGCGAACAAGGATTTATTCATGGCACGCCTTCAAACGGAGGCATTTGGACGTGTGTTGACCAATTCTCAAGACAAAATCTTCCTTCCACGTCGTAATGACGGAGCACCGCGTGAGCTTCGCCTGCAATTAGGCCGTGAACCCAAAGTTCCCGGTGTCCCACAACCGGCTCAACCCTAGGGAGGCATTAGTAGTTTTTAAGCATCTGGATCAATATGCAAGTAACCTCACTTCTTGACCGACAGACAAGTGATCACGATCATGATCATGATCATCAACACGACAAGGATTGCACTTCCTGCGGCCACGACCACGAGCACACAGCGGTCCATCTCACTCAAACGCTGGTAGGATTGATCCTGATCATTAACGCATTCGTCGTGGAGTCGTTTTTCGACAAGGGCACGATGGTTGCGAATTTCAGCGCGATGCTCGGCGCGATCATTCTTGGGTATCCCATCATTTGGACGTCGATTAAGGACATCCGCAATGGAAGACTCACGATCAACGAGCTCGTAGGAATTGCGGTGCTCGCTGCTTTCGCCTCAGGGGATTATAAGACTGCAGGTTTGGTGGCATTTTTCATGTTGCTCGGCGAAATCATCGAGACACGCACTGCTGCGGGTGCCCGAGCTTCCATAGAATCTCTCATCAAGCTGACTCCTACAAAAGCTCGACGTATTCAAGGCAACCGCGAAGAAGAAGTTGCGGCTCGTGATTTAAAAATCGGCGATACCATCCGCGTCCGACCCGGCGATAACGTCGCCGCAGACGGGATCATTCTCAACGGTCAAGGATCGTTCAACCAAGCCAACATCACGGGTGAGTCCCTCCCCATCGATAAAAAACCGGGTGACGAAGTTTTTGCTGGAACGATCAATCTGACGGGTGTTTTGGAAATCCGAGTGAATCGTGCCGGAACCGACACGACATTGGGGAGAGTGAGGGATCTGATCCTTGCTGCTGAGAAAACGAAACTCCCCATCATGCGAATTGTAGATCAGTATATGGTCTATTACACCCCGTTGGTGCTAGTAATGGGTGCGTTGGTATGGGCATTCACTCACGATCTCGAACGTGTGATCTCCGTTCTCGTGGTTGCTTGTCCCTGTGCCTTTATTCTTGCGACTCCTACAGCGATGGTAGCAGCACTTTCTTCCGCTGCTCGCTTAGGAATCTTGATTAAAAACGTTGGCGATATCGAGGCTGCAGCGAGGATCAATGCGTTTGTGTTCGATAAGACCGGGACACTCACCACCGGTAAACTCGCAGTCAGTCGGCTCGCGCCGCTCAACGGGGTTAGTCCTGCTGAATTATTACACCTCGCAGCATCAGCAGAAAAATACTCAAACCATCCCACAGCCAAAGCCTTGGCAGACTTAGCTGGCGAGGCAGGAGTCAATTTGGCCGAACCCAAGAATTTCGAAGAGACCGCCGGACACGGAATTAAAGCTCTTGTCGATGGTCAAGAGGTCATCATCGGTAGGGCTGCGTGGTTACGCGACAATGGGATTACCGAGGATCTCGGCAAGAGTGTGGATCTGAATGAGACTGAAGGTTTCAGTTTGATCTATATCGCACGTCGGGGTGAATACATCGGCTGGATCGGTCTCCGAGATCAAACACGATCTGAAGCGAAAGAGGCACTAGCCACTTTATTGCAAACCGGCGTTCGACGCATCGCCATGGTCTCCGGTGATCGACAACCCGTAGCGAGCCGAGTCGCAAAAGAGATCGGCTGCGAAGAGGTGGTGGCCGAATGCTTGCCTCAAAACAAGGTTGAATTCGTCCAAGCACTCAAGAGTCGCGGGTATCGGGTTGCGGTGGTTGGCGATGGAGTCAACGACGCCCCTGCTCTCGCAGCGGGTGATATCGGTATCGCCATGGGTGCGGCCGGAAGCGAAGTGGCGGTTCACAGTGCCACTATCGCGCTCATGAATAGCGATCTTCGAAGGCTACCTTTCCTCGTTAAACTCTCGAAAAGCACTCGCACCGTGATTAACCAGAATTTCCTATTCGGAGTTTTCTTCATCATTGGAGGCTTAACGTTAGCCGCGTTTGGTTACGTGAATCCTGTTGTGGCGGCGATTATGCATAATTTAGGTTCACTGATCGTGGTCTTCAACAGTGCGCGACTGGTGCGGCATGGAGAAGAACTCGAACCATTTCACACTCGGCTCGCAGAAACCGAGAAGCCGACAACGCCCCCTCGTCTCAAACAGCAAGCAGCTTAACCCCCGTTGAGTTCATGATTTCCAGCACGCTAACCAACGAATCAGTTCCGAGCACTGCAACCGCAGAGAATGTCATCGTGGTGCGGGGGTTAACCAAAACCTTTAAGGATTTTTGGAATAGGCCCAAAGCAAAAGCTGTGGACAATGTGGATTTCGAAGTCCGGCGGGGAGAGGTGTTCGGACTACTTGGACCCAACGGTTCCGGTAAATCCACAACCGTTAAAATGCTCCTCGGATTATTGTATCCAACCAAGGGACATATCGAGGTTTTTGGGAAATCACCCCGACACGTTGCGACCAAAGCCCGAATCGGTTACTTACCCGAAGAGTCCTACTTGTATCGCTATCTAGATTCTAAAGAAACGTTAGATTTCTTCGGCAATCTGTTTTCAATTACAGGGCAAAAACTCAATCAGCGATCCCAACAATTAATCGACATGGTGGGATTGGCTCAGGCTCAGCGACGCCAAGTTGGGGAGTTCTCGAAGGGTATGCAACGCCGTATCGGGCTTGCACAAGCCCTAGTGAATGATCCTGACCTTGTGATCCTAGATGAACCTACCGCAGGTCTGGATCCTATTGGTTGTCGGGAGGTTAAAGATTTAATCATCGCGTTAGCCCGTCGTGGCAAAACCGTCATTTTAAGCAGCCACCTGCTCTCGGATGTGGAGGACGTGTGTGATCGAGTTGTAATCTATTATGGCGGCAAGATCCAAGCCATCGGCACGCTCAAAGAGTTACTTTCCACACCCGATGCGATCCGCATCACCACTCCAATCCTTCCCCGTAGCACCATGGAGACAATCCTTGGGGTGATCCGCCGAGATGTGTCTGAGGATAGGATTCGTATTGATACACCTACTCAGAATTTGGAGGACTACTTCTTGCGAGTCGTTAGAAAAGCCCGCGAAAGTGAAGCTCAAACCTCCGGAGCCACATCAGGAAACAGGGTTGCTGCCTACCTTCGAGGAGAGGCGGATGAGACTATTTCC
>SXQI01000055.1 GCA_005793025.1 Verrucomicrobiales bacterium | reverse complement strand
TGCTTCAATGCGTGTTCGAGGGTGATTTGTGAAAAATCATCCAACGGAGTCGTTCGAAATGGTCCTCCAGAAGCGGTCAATCGTAAGCACCGAACGGAGGATGATGGCTTGCCATCGAGACATTGAAAAATTGCTGAGTGTTCACTGTCAACCGCGAGAACTCGAACGCCGTGCTTCCGAGCCTCACTCATCACAATTTCCCCCGCCATGACCAAGATCTCTTTCGAGGCAACTGCGATATCCTTGCCAGCTCTAATGGCCGCTAATGCAGGTTGAAGGCCAGCGGTCCCCACGATCGCGATGAGCACAATGTCTGCTTCAGGCAAGGTTGCGAGTTCTATCAACCCAGAATCCCCTGACACAATTCGCGGAGGATTCGGCAAGAGAGCCTCCAACTGAGGAACTAACCCACAGTCGTAGATCGCAATCGTCGATGGCCTATGCCTCAAGGTCTGCTCAGCGAGGAGTTTAACATTCGTTCCTGCAGCCAGTCCGATTAACTCAATGTCTTCATGCAGGTCCTCTGTGACTTTGATGGTACTGGTGCCAATCGAACCGGTGCTTCCGAGCAACACGACTTTTTTCTTCATGTGGGAGGGAACTAGATCAGGATATAACGCAAATAAAGATACATCAGCGGTGCGTTGAACAGAAGGCTGTCCAACAGGTCAAGGATTCCGCCGATGCCGGGGAAAAACCTGCCAGAATCCTTCACACCTGCCTCTCTCTTGAATAATGATTCGATCAAATCTCCCAACACGGCAGATAGACCTAGGATCAAACCCAGAGCGATGGCATTGACAACCGTCATACCCGCAAGTCGGTGTTGACCAAAATGAGCAAAGATCAAACTAACTAGGGTTGAAGTGGCAACGGCTCCGATGAAGCCTTCCCAAGTTTTCCCCGGACTGACTCGCGGGATCATTTTGTGCTTTCCCACTAGCGATCCAACCACGTAAGCCCCCAAATCACTGCACTTAGTAACGAGAATAAAAAAAAGCACGTAAAAAGGCCCATCAATTAGGGGGTAATAATTAATTTTTTGTATAAAATTAAGAAGCCATGGAACGTAGAAAAAGCCTAAGAGAGTCATGGAAATCGCCACAAATCCAGAGGCATTTGCCTTTGAAAAAAACTGGCGGGCCAACAAACTCAGAATGAAAATGGCAAGGAAACCTATTTCGAGGTCGTTGATTGCGGCAGGTGGATTTGGCGCGGTAAAACGGCCAGAGCTCAAAACGAAAGTGCCCGCCACCAGTATTACTCCGCCCCAAATTCCCCACCATCTAAACGAGGCCAACCCACGTCGATTCGTTAGACTGTAGAATTCGTGCAGACCTAACCCGGTGCAAGTCAGCATGATGACGAGGAATACGGCATCTGAAACCAGCTTGTTGCCAGAGAAACTTCCGAAAAGCACCAATGCCCAAAGGCCAATGGAACTCACTAATCGGCGGAGGAAAACAACCGATTTTGAGGGTGTCAGACTTGGTTCGGCTTGGATTGACATCACGAGGAAAGCCTACGAATTATCGAAGCGATCTGCAAATGCCATCGGCCAGCGGTTTGATCTAGAAATCAGCCCAGTTCTAAGAAAAAAAGGCACGAGGTTACCCCCGTGCCTCAAAGTTATGAGTATTAGGCTCCGATTCCGTCCTCAAACGAACCAGCCGCCAGAGGGAAACAGAGGTGGTCGCGAGTATAAGCAATCCCGTTAGCACTCGTGGCGTCCAAATCTCGGTAGGCACTCTCAGCTTCAACAATCAACGGAGCCGTCTTGGTTCCCATGATCGAGCAATAACGTTTGGGATAACCAACATTGATCAACATTTCCACATAACGAGTCATGTTGAGATCTCCTGTGGGAATATCACAAAACTGCATGGCTCTGTCTGGCCAATCAGGTGCCATATTCCTCAACGGAACATTCTTCCGAATGACGAAATTCTTCACGTGACAGGCGTAAATTCTGGCACCTACTTTGCGAAAACGTGTTTCCCAATCTTCTCCTTCCCAACAATGAGACGGGTCTGCGTTGACCGCTAATTGTTTATCCCCATCGCAAATGTCGACCAACATATTAAAATCATCCGCACACATTGCACCCGTTCCTGGATGAATTTCATGCGCTAGATAAATACCTAACGAGGCGGCCTTAGCCCGAATCTTCGCGGTTTTTTTTACGAATCGCTCCTGCCCTTCTTTCAACAGATCATATCCCCCAGTCTTCCAAAAACCCCAAGGATAACCTGTTGCGAGTTCCCAACCGAACGCAACTCCCCAAAACATCGGGAGAATTTTCACCCCAAGCTCGGCACTGTGATCCAACAACTTTAGAATATAGGTTTCAGCCCATTTTTCAATCTGCTCAGGCGATTTCGCGGCCACGTCAGCAGGGATAAACGGTTTGATCGTGGCACTTCCAGTCCATGCCGTGGTATGAACCCAAAATGGGCAATGGGTCGAGATACCATCGAGAGTCAAGCCACGTTGAGCAAACGCTTCTTTGATCTCCTTTGGCTTTTTGAACCCCTTCTCTGATTGAAGCATGTAGTTCGACGGTTGAGCACCAGTGGCTCCTGACTTCTTGGCGTAGTCGAGGAACTCGTTCAACGATTTCGCGCCATGCTGCGCGCCTTCAATACTTGGATGATAGCAACTCTGGGCCATAAACAAAAACGGGTCAAATGTTCGTCAGGTTCGCCGCGATTGAAACCCAAACCCCATTACGGGTCAAGTCCGCGCCGCTGGATTGGAAGGCTCGCTCAGGATGGTTTGAACGAACCCGCAGTAAAAATGCCCTTAATCTACTTTGATCGGACAAATTTATGGAGATGACCGAACGCGCTCCATTCGGAGATGATGAGGTTACCATCCCGGTCGATCGATCCGCCGTGAGGAGAGTTGCAAATTCCGTCCTGCCATTGATCCTTTGCTAAACCGAAATTTGCGCGTTGTTTTTCGTTTGGATTGTCTCCCACCTGCGCAGCGATTTTTCCTTCTTTGTCCAATAGCGTAACCCTGCCTTGCAGCTCAGGAATGAGCGCGTAACCACCACTGATGTGGACCGCTGCGGGCATGCGTAAATCTTTCTGGATCACTTTGATAAAATTCCCGTCGAGATCCCAGTGTTCCACGCGATTGTTATTTCGGTTACAGACGAAAAGAAGCGGCTTGGCAAAACGATCATCGAGTCCGATGCCGTGACAGGTTTTGAATTTACCCTCTGCCTCCCCAGGCCCGCCGAATGCTTTGACGAATTTCCGGTTCTTATCGAATTTAAGAACGAAATTGGAACCGTATCCATCTGCGACAAAAATCGAGCCATCAGGAGCGACAGTCACTGCACACGGATTGAAACCCTTGGCGTCCTTATAGAGCCCGGATTCGGCTGGAAATGTGAGTGACCACTCTTGCTTGCCCTCTAAAGATAATTTGACCACTTCATGATCTGAGGGCCGTGCGGCATAAATAAATTCGCCCCCTTGTTCTTGGCGCAATTCTAACGCGTGAATCCGAGTGGGGCCGACACTCCGAAGGTATTTTCCCTTGGCTGAAAAAACAGCGATGCCACGTTCGGTGTCCGTAGTCACATAAATGTTCCCCGCCTTGTCAATGACAGCTCCACCATGACAAGGACCAAGGGCTTGCTGCCCGGGTTGTGCATCGAAATAATTAGGCACGACCGAAAATTTCAGGTCGGCCGCAAATGCGACACTAACAAATGCGGCACACGCCAGTAAGGATTGGGCAATACGTTTCATGAATGATTCAGGTATGAGCAGTCCGGTTTGGTTACTCGGCTTTTGTAGCACCAAAAGTCGTCCCTTGCAACCAGCGATGAAACATTTGACGAACTCCAATCATCACCCACTGATCAGTTTTCCTCTCACCCATAGAAGACCGACCACTCCCCCTACCGCTAAAAAGCCACCGAGCAACGAACGCCTTGAGGGGCGTTCTCCTTCCAGTCCCATCGAGATCGGCAGAACTACCAGCGGCGTTAACGCAACGACTGGGAGCACCACTCCGATTGGCACTGAACGCAACGCGTGTTGGTAACACGCCACGCCAAGGACAGGCCCTGCTAACGAGGTAAGCACAAGCCAAGGTGCGACAGAACTAATGCTCCGAGCCTTTGCCAATTCATTTTTTGTTTCATTGCGCGACCTAGCGTGCCAACGCCAGAGCACATAGGCTACCGTGGCTACCAACACCCCTCCCCAAATCCGTTCGAAGGCCGCCGTAATCCCAGAAACATCCTGACCTGCAGTAGTAGCGATTGAATATGCTTTTCGACTCAATACAGCACCCCCACCCTGCCCTAATCCAGCGATGACGCCGAACAAAATTCCCGTACTCCATTCCAATGCGGTAACAGACTGTCGATGATCTGGAGCTAACGCCAGAGCAACCCCAACCAAGGTTAGCGCTCCGAACATCAATTGCCACGCATCTAGGATTGTTCCAAGCCAAAGCCATTCCACCAACGCCCCAAATGGCGCAGCTAAACAATGAACGAGTAACAACGAAAGCCGCGCACCTAACCGAGGCAATGCTTGGTATAAAGCCGAATCTCCAATCCCGAATCCCACGACACCACTCCAAAAAAAAGTGAGCATGGCCGCTCCTCCAAACCCCCTCCCCACGCAGAAACAAAGGATCCCCAAAATGATCGTCGAAAGGATTATTCTCCAAAAATTGGCAGCAACCCCTCCGAGGGTTTTTGTCAAACGAGTCGCTGAGATCGCAGAAATCGAGAATAGAACCGTGGTGAAAAGTGCCGCGATCATACTGGATCCCATTCAAGGCGATACGGACGCAAATCCGCTCCAAGGAAATTACTTGATCAATTCTTCCGCGATCTGAACGGCGTTCAACGCAGCACCTTTCAACAGTTGGTCTCCTGCCACCCAAAAGCAAAGTCCATTGTCCAATGCACAGTCCATTCGGAGACGCCCCACTTGACAGTTGTATTTTTCTGCGGCGACCAAGGGTAATGGGTATTCTGATTTTTCAGGAGAATCTACCACGTCGAGTCCCGGGGCTTGCTGCAGAACGGCCCGAGCAGATTCCACCGTGATCGCTCGTTCAAACTCCGCGCTGACCGCTACTGAATGCGCTCGATAAACCGGGACGCGCACACAGGTAACACTCGCTCTGAATGCTGGATGACTCATGATCTTGCGACCTTCGTTCTCCATCTTCATTTCCTCCTTGGTGTAACCAGAGGGAAGGAACGAATCCACCTGTGGGATCACGTTAAAAGCGATTTGATGAGGGTAAACAGAGCGAGTCACCGGGCGACCAGCAACTACCTCTCCCACTTGACGCTCCAATTCTTCGATCGCTTTCGCTCCCGTGCCCGAAACGGCTTGATAACTCGAAGCGAAAATCCGAGAAACACCAAATGCCACATGCAACGGATACAGAGCCATCAACGTAACAATCGTGGTGCAGTTAGGATTCGCAATGATTCCTTGGTGGTTTTTAACCGCACTCGGGTTGATTTCAGGAACCACCAAAGGCACCTCTGGATTCATGCGAAATGCACTCGAATTATCCACAACGACACACCCCGCACTGGCTGCTGCTGGCGCAAACTCCCGAGAAATATCCCCTCCCGCACTGAACAACGCGATATCGATTCCCTTAAAAGAATCTTTCGTCAAAGTTTCTACGGTGATCGACCGTCCGTTGTAGGTTAACTGTTTACCAGAGGAACGAGCGGAAGCGAGCAACGTCAATTTACCCACTGGAAACCGACGGTTTTCCAGTGTTTTGATCATTTCGATGCCGACGGCACCCGTCGCACCAACCACAGCAATATGAGGATTGGGGTTCATAACAAGGCGAGGATTATACCAGCGAAAAGGTGTCTGTCAAATCCATGGGATCAACAAACAACCTCGGATTTGACCTGTTCTGGGAAGTTAGGCAACCTTAGGAAATGTCAAATTCGTTTGGTGAATTGTTTCGCATCACGACTTGGGGTGAGTCTCACGGGGGAGGAGTTGGTGTGGTGATTGATGGGTGCCCACCGCGACTTGAACTGTGTGAAACCGACATCCAGCCCGACTTGGATCGACGCCGGCCAGGGCAATCAAAAATCGTAACTCCTCGCAACGAAAGCGATACGGTTCGCATCTTGTCAGGCACTTTCGAAGGTAAAACTCTCGGCACCCCCATCTCGATGATGGTTCAAAATCAGGATCAACGATCCGAAGCCTACACTGAGATGGCGACCAAATTCCGCCCTTCTCACGCGGACTTTACTTATGTGGCGAAGTACGGAATCCGAAATTGGCAAGGAGGCGGCAGGACCAGCGCACGAGAAACCATTGGCAGAGTCGCAGGAGGTGCCGTTGCCAAGAAACTGTTAAGGGAACGGTTTGGGGTCGAAATCGTTTCATATGTTAAACAAGTTTTTAACATCATCGCGGATGTCGATCAGTCGAGCGTGACACTCTCTCAAGTTGACTCGAACATTGTTCGATGCCCCAACCCTGAATCAGCAGAGAAGATGATCGTGCTGATCGAGGAGACACGCAGCCGTGGTGATAGCGTTGGCGGCATCGTGGAAACCGTGGTGCGTGGAGTCCCAGCTGGATGGGGGGAGCCTGTGTTTGATCGTTTGGAGGCTGACCTTGCGAAAGCAATGCTGAGCTTACCTGCTTCTAAAGGCTTTGAGATCGGCTCAGGTTTTGGAGGGGTGCTCTTGACTGGACTACAACACAATGACGCCATCCGTGCGCAGGAGAAACGAGTATTCACCAAAACCAACCGTTCTGGAGGAGTGGTTGGTGGAATCACCAACGGCGAACCCATTTATTTTCGAGTTCCTTTCAAACCTGTTGCGACAGTGATGCACGAGCAGGAAACAGTGGATGCCGATTTCGAGAACACCACGCTCAAAGG
>SXQI01000054.1 GCA_005793025.1 Verrucomicrobiales bacterium | reverse complement strand
GACAGGGCAGCGCTCTAACCAATTGAGCTACACCCCCGCGATTGGGGAGAAGACCTTATGCAACGCTAAGAAAACGGTCAACAGGATTTCCGAAAATTTTGGATACATTTCGTGAAATCCTGTCGAAGAAATGACGTTTAAAAGCGGCAAACGAATTATGCGTCCAAGATTTTGAACACCCGGCTCTGAGACGCACGCTTGCGTTGTGTTTCGTCGAGAATCTTTTTACGCAAACGTAAATGGTGTGGTGTCGCCTCGACGTATTCGTCCGAGCCGATGTATTCGAGTGACCGTTCGAGCGATAACTTTAACGGAGGATCCAATTGGACACCCTTGCCATCTCCTTGTGAACGCATGTTCGTCAAGCGCTTGGCTTTGCACGGGTTGACCGGAATATCGTTCTCTCTCGCGTTCTCACCGACGATCATTCCCACATAAATTTGATCACCGGGTTCAACCATGAGGCGACCCCGTTCCTGTGTGGCGCACAGCGCGTAGGAAGTTGCTTCTCCTGATTCCATGCTCACCAACGAACCGTTCTTGCGGGCGGCGATTTCTCCGCGATCTGGGCCGTATTCGTAGAACAAATGGCTGATGACCCCCATACCGCGAGTCTGGTTCACCAAATCGGTTTCGAAACCGATGAGTCCACGAGTGGGGATAATGGCCTCGATCGAGATTTCATCACCATGATGATTCATGTTGGTGATTTCTCCTTTGCGTCCCGCAAGGTTTTGCATCACATCGCCCATGGCATCTTTGGGGATTTCAAGGAATAGTTTTTCCAAAGGCTCTAGCAAATTGCCTTCGGCATCCTTCCGATAAAGCACTTCTGGTCGCGAGACAAGCACCTCATGACCTTCGCGACGCATCTGCTCCACGAGGATCGCGATCTGCATTTCGCCACGACCCGAAACCTCAAAAATATTTGGAGCCGATGTGTCGGCAATGCGGAGTGACACGTTGGTCCGAGTCTCCCGGACCAGTCGTTCCTTAATGTGGCGAGCGGTAACCAACTTGCCGTCCAACCCTGCGAGAGGTCCGTCGTTGACGGCGAATTCCATCTGAATCGTAGGAGGATCGATGGGTTTATATGGCAAAGGTTCAGCCTCGAGGCTGTCGGTGATGGTTTCTCCGATAAAAACATCCTCAAATCCGCTGACACCGACGATGTCACCCGCGTGAGCCTCTGTGATTTCGACCCGCTTCATTCCGTCGAAGTGGAACACTTTAGTCACTTTCGACTGTGATTTCTGGCCGCTGCCATGAATGCAAACGACTGGGTCGCCGATTTTTACTTTTCCGCCCAAAATCTTTCCGAATGCAATACGCCCGATGTAATCGTTGTAATCGAGGTTAGCCACCAGCATCTTGAAGTGTGCGCTTGCGAAAGCCCGTGGCGGGGGGATGTGTTTGATGATCGCATCAAACAAGGGCTCCATGGTGCCGCTGGCATGATCTAATTCAGCCTTGGCAAAACCTTGTTTGGCGGAGGCGTAGATTACAGGGAAATCGAGTTGTTCATCCGTCGCATGAAGTGACACGAAAAGCTCAAACACTAAATCGAGCACCTTGTGGGGTGCGACGTTGTCGCGATCGATTTTGTTGATAACAACGATCGGCTTGGCACCGGCTTCAAGGGCTTTGCGTAACACAAAGCGAGTTTGAGCTTGAGGTCCTTCCGAAGCATCCACGACCAACAACACCCCGTCGATCATGTTCATGATACGCTCCACTTCGCCGCCGAAAGCGGCGTGGCCGGGGGTATCAACAATATTGACGTGGAAATTTTTGTATTTAAACGCGGCGTTTTTGGCGCGGATGGTGATCCCCTTTTCACGTTCGAGATCCATCGAATCCATCATGCGCTCCTCGGTGGCCTGATTGGCCCGGAAAGTCCCAGATTGCTTCAGCAAGCAATCCACCAGCGTGGTTTTTCCATGATCAACGTGCGCGATGATGGCGATATTTCGAATGTGCTCCATAAGATCCAATTTCAACTAATAAGCCGTCCATCTTGAATTAACCTTGTGAACGGGTCAATCTGAATCGAGCCGTCAAAAATAGGCCAAAAAAGCTTCACCTTGGGAATCCCTAATAAACAACCGACCCTGAATCAATCAGGTTGCGAGATGTTTACCTACAGATTGTCAGGGATGAGTGATTCTTTGAGGGTTATTTAGCCTTGGGACTTGCGGGTTTCTTGTAGCCTGCACGGCGTTTCCCGGCGGAAGGTTTCGCTGCCGGGTCACGGGGGGCGAATTCAAATCCGACCTTGCCTCCATCACCAACCACTAAAAACGCGGCGAATGGACGACCTTTCTTCGAAATAAACTTTTGAAGGAGATCTGTTTTGCGATCCGCCAATAATTTTGAAACCTGTTCAGGCTCAATTTGCCGTTGGAGAATAATCTTACCCGTTCGAAAATCACACTTCTTCTCAGCACCCGTTGCATTTTGGCAGATGTAATTCATCCCGTTCTCGAACACCTGACCGTTACACTTCGGGCAATTCCCCAATGCTACCTTTTGAGTGAAATCAACTTCCTGATCGGCTTCGCCGTTCGGTTGGCCGAAATCAAACTCGACTTTACCTTCCGGAGTGAGCTTAACCAGAGCCGCGAAGGGTCGTCCCATCTTGCTCTTAAAACCTTGCAACGGTCCGACCTTTTTCTCGCGCAACAATTCCTCGATTTCGTTCACGTCGATTTGCCGGCTTGCCACAATTTTATATAACGAAAAATCACAGGCCGTGCATTGATACTTCTTGTATGTCTCCTTGAGTTGGGAACTGCACTTGGGGCAGGGGGCTTGTAGCACAGCGTAGTCACCGGGCACAGTGTCGCTCTCATATTGCTTGGTTTTTGCAACAATCGCTTGAGTCATCTCCGCTATTTGCTGCATGAACTCGGGTCGTCCGAGTTCACCGCGCTCCATTTGCTTGAGTTTGAACTCCCAGTTTCCTGTCAGCTCAGGGGAACAGAGTTCTGGAATGCCGAGACCTCGCAGTAATGTAATGAGAGTGATCCCCTTCGCGGTCGCTTGAAGTTCACGCACCACCCGCTGCACGGTTTGCTCATAGATCAGTCCTTCAATGATCGCTGCCCTCGTCGCAGGGGTTCCCAATCCTTTCGCCCCCATCGCGTCACGCAACTCCTCATCTTCGACTAATTTCCCAGCCCCTTCCATCGCTCCGAGTAACGTAGCCTCCGTAAATCTTGCTGGAGGTTTGGTATGCAACGCCAAGACCTCGACCTCGCTAGTGACCACCTTTTCATTCGCCTCCACTCGTGTGAGTGTCGGGGTCTCATCAGACTGAGCTTCTTTACCGTAGATGGCCATCCAACCCGCCGTGACCATCACCTTGCCCTCGCTCTTGAACGGTTCGTTTTCAACCCGAGTAATCCGAGTCGTCACAAGAAATTCGGCTGCAGGAAAGAACACAGCCAAAAACCGACGTGTGACCAGATCGTAAATCTTGGACTCATCCGCATCGAGGTTCTTCGGAGCAAGCTGAGTTGGAGTAATAGCGAAATGGTCCGAGACTTTTGCGTTGTTGAATACGCGTTTGTTGGGTCGAACCCATCCTTGTTTTAGAATCTGATCAGCAAAAGATCCGAACTGGGTTTCCCCCAACGTTTCCATCACCTTTTTGACCGTATCAATATAATCCTCTGGCAAGGCGCGCGAATCGGTTCGCGGATAGGTCAACACTTTGTGTTTCTCGTAAAGTGCTTGAGCAATCTGCAGTGTGCGCCGGGCAGGATAACCGAAACGTGAATTCCCTTCTCGTTGCAAACTGGTGAGATCAAACAACAGCGGAGAAAGTTGGGTGGTCGGCTTGCTCTCCTCGGTGACAATACCCGGTCGGCCAACGCATTTCGCCTGGATTGCTTCGGCCTGAGCTTGCGTCCAAACGCGTTCAGGTTTGAGTTGGTCATCCGGTTCCTTGGAGGTTTTATCGCGAACGAAGGATTCGTCGAACCAACGACCGGGATACTCTCCTGATTTTGCTGAAAATGTTCCGTGAATCTCCCAATAATCGCGGGAGACAAATTTTTTAATCCGCTCCTCTCGTTCTACTAAAATGGCTAGAGTCGGAGTTTGGACACGACCCACCGTAGTCAGATGGAACCCACCGCTCTTGGAATTGAACGCCGTCATCGCACGCGTTCCATTGATCCCCACTAACCAGTCAGATTCGCTGCGGCAAGTCGCTGCATCTGCAAGGGGTTGCATGGAAGTATCGTCACGAAGGTTATCGAACCCGTCGCGGATTGCCGCTGGAGTCATCGATTGCAACCACAGTCGCTGAATCCTCTTTTTTGATTTGGTGTGCTGGACGATGTAGCGGAAAATGAGTTCGCCCTCCCGGCCGGCGTCGCAAGCGTTGATGAGGAGGTCGATGTCCGGACGCTTGATTAACTTAGTTAACAAACGCAAGCGATCTGCCGATTTCTCAATGGGGCGGAGGTCGAAATAAGTCGGGATGACAGGGAGATGAGCGAAGGTCCACTTGCCGCGTTTCACCTCGAACTCTTCCGGGGCGGCAATGGTAAGGAGGTGCCCAACGGCGGATGAAATCACGAAACGATCACTTTCAAAGTGATCTTCCTGTTTTTGAAATCCGCCCAAGGCTTTGGCAATATCTGCCGCCACAGACGGTTTCTCCGCGATGATAAGGGCTTTTCCCATGTCGTTTTGCAACAATGTTTCGTAACCAAATATCCTCCAACCTGCGAGGGTGCAAGAGCCGTGACGGTCGCCAAAACCGCAGCGTAAGTCAAAGTTAGATTACGCAACCGCGAACCAACCCCTCATCAACTTACTCTCGAACTTCAGGTTTTTATGGGTGACCCCAACCCTATTTCAGGAGCTCCGGAGGGGCGATTTGAATCCGTTCAAAAATGTCCGCAGGCATGTTCACGGAAGCCATTCCTCCATCTGTCGAATGAGCAACACACACCACCGTCAGGCTCCCACGGGCCACTTCGATGCGAGTGTCTCCATCCAGTTTATTGAACCGGAAAAGATAAGTCAGCACTTTGGGGCGTTTCGCTGTGACCATCAGATGTATTTCCAGTTGATCCTCGAATCGGAGTGGAGCTTTGTAATCACACTCTGCGTGGACTCTGGGAAAACCTAGGGGTGGTAAATAGTTTCCGAGAATCACTGAGAAACCCAATGAACGGTAAAAGGCATGTTCCGCAGTTTCCATGTAACGGAAAAAATTGGCGAAATGAACAATTCCCGCCATGTCGGTTTCAGAGAACTCAACTCTGCGGATCGCTTTGAATTCGAATGACATCGTTAGTAATCAACCACAAACAGCCAGTTGTAGGAAAGATCTAACCCATTTCACACGCTGTCGAGTTGAGGTTCGGTAGGGTCTTCAACAGGTTTCCGGCCATCTGGGAGAGATGGAACTGGGTAGTGGCAGCTAGTCGTGCGGCTTGCGAATACTGTAACCGTCGAGGTTCATTGGAGAGCAAAGCGGTAAGCCCGTCCGCCAAAGCTTCCGCGTGGCCCTGCTCAACAAGGATCCCGGCCTGAGATGCCTCAACCAACTCAGGAAACGATGCGTGTCGGGGTTGAACGACCGGCACACCGGCAGCCCAAGCCTCTAGGAGATAGAGCCCGAACGCCTCGCCGTAGAGTGCTGGAACGGAGAATACAGACAGGCTTTCGAAGAAAAGTTTCTTTTCCGTTTTATCGAGGTTCGGGTGCCATTCCACCCGATCGGTCAACCCCGTCTCCTCCAATCGGCCTCGAAGTCGTCCCACGAAGTCTCGATCTGACGGCCCCAACCCTCCACCGATTTTTAAGCGGACTCCGGCAACTTTGTTGCGGGTGGCGACGATGACAAACGCTTCGACCAACATTTCCAACCCTTTTTCTGGGCACATCCGAGCAAAAAACCCGATTGTGGGCTGCGAGGGCGGAATGAGGACGGGATCGAATGCCGTGGGATCAATCCCGTTGTGGACAACATGGATTCTGTTTTTTGGTAAACCAAGCCGTTGCCCCATTTTCTCCGCGAAATAGTGGGATGGGGCAACAAAAACGTCCACCTCTTGCGCCCGCTCAGCCAAGGTATTCCAAGTGAGTTCTCGGTGCGAATCCGGTAACGCATCCAGAAAAGAATCCTCCCCTTGCAACATGCAGACGACGGGAATCTTGAGCCGTTGCTTGATCAGCCGTGCCGAGCCGACGAGTAAGGCGTTGGACAGGAATACGACGTCCGGTTTTTCGTGGTTTTCCAACCAATCCACCAATTCCTCCAAATCCTTACGTTGACGTCCTAGTTCCCCTCGCAACATCGAGAGACTGATATCGCCAAGATCGCTCGCCTTAGTTTTGGCAGCACTTCCAGCCGCCCATTTGAGCAATGCGGGCGAGGCTAGCAATGAACGCAACCAGCCCGGGGCTCTGGAAAAGAGAGGCAGTTTCTGCTCCAAATAGACATTGATGCCGCTAAAAAAAATTGGGGTGCCAAGACTTTGATCGGCATCTTCCAAGGTCATGGGCAAATACAACGGAACCATGGTCACTTGATGTCCGAGTCGGCGGAGCTCACCCACTAGAGCGTTATCTCGAAAGCAATTGCCGCAATACATCCCTCCGGCACCGGGCGTGATTTGGACAATGTTCATCGTGCTTATCGCTACTTATCTTTAGAACCAGCTAGGCTCAAGAGGTATGATCGGATCCGGCGAACTTACTTCGGCAGCCCATACGGGAGAGCCTGTGGAACTTCCGCAAATTCCGCGACGGCTTGAAACAGTGCGGAGAAATCTTTGTTCACATCTCCTGAAAGGCAATCAACAATATCGTTGGTTAATTCAGGATACTTATCAGTCACCATGCGAAAACTGAAGTTTTGGTTATAAAAGGCATAAACCAATTTCCGCATGTTTTCGATCCCTTCACGCAGGTATGTGCCATAATCGGTGAATCTTCCGGCAGAAAAATCACCCGCTAGCAATGCCTCGTGGACCGCATCAGCGGCCATGACGCCGCCCTTTAATGCAAGCAGAACGCCGGATGAAAAAACGGGATCAAGAAAACAAAAAGCATCCCCGGCCAGCAAAAGCCCATCCTCAGCACAATGTTTGGAGTGATACGAATACTCGCCGATGATGTAATATTCCCCCAACGAGTGTCCGCTCGATAGATGCGATTTGATCCATGCATTCTGTTCGATCTCTCGTTCGAACATTTTTTGGGGATCCTTAACTCCTTCTCGGGTTAGGTATTTTCCTTCAGCCACAACACCAACGCTGATGATATCGTTGTGCAGTGGAATATACCAAAACCACCCTTTTTCAGGAACGAAAGCCACCGTCGTGCCGCCTGCTTCGATCCCATCATCGCGTTTAGCACCTTTGTAATAAGTCCAAACCGCAACCTTGTTGAGGAGGGGATCCCCCATACGCCAACCGTTCCGTAGGGTTGAGAACGAGTCACGCCCGGTGCAATCGATCGTTATTGGGGCTCGAAACTCTCGCTCAAGGCCGTCAGCCCCTTTTGCCACAACCCCTACCACCTTCCCATCATCCCTAATGAGGTTTTGCACTGAACAACGCTCGTGAACGATGGCTCCTTTCTCCCGTGCATTGTCGAGCAACATCAAATCGAAATCAGCACGCGTCACCTGCCATGTCTGGGAGACATCCTGATCGTAGCGACTAAAAAAATAAAATGGTTGGGATGCCTTTCCCGAGGGAGAGACGAATTGCACGCTGTATTTTTTGACAAAGCAACTCGCCCGCATTTTTTCGATCAAACCCAAACGCTGCAACGGGTGGAAGGTGAACGGCAACAAGGATTCGCCAATATGATAGCGCGGAAATTTCTCCCGCTCTAAAACGACCACGCGACGGCCTTTCTCAGCCAAGACAGTTGCTGCTGCGGCTCCTGCAGGGCCCCCGCCCATCACAACCACGTCAAATCTCTCAACCCTTTGCATTTGTTTAAGAGGTCATCGATGGAGGCACAGGAGGTAGGATCTCGATGATCTCAGCCAACGGGCGAAGGTTTTTGTCGAACAATGTGTTGCGTCGCCCGAAGAGCAGTTGTGAACCTGAAAGACGTAGAACCTCGATCATGAAACGATCTGCCACCCATCGCATGTAGGTCTTGGGTTTGCTGGAATGGGGGATGTTGAATTTTCTCAGCAATTCCCCAAACGGAATTTTTTCTTCGAGAACAGCTCGCTGCGCAACGGGTGGCAACAAAGCCAAATTAATTTTGATGGCACCAAACTCCACCGGGTTCTTCCCTAATCCTGCAAAAAGCAAAACCTCTCGAAAATAAACATCGCCCCGCTCCTGACGACTCAGAACCTCCAAACAGATTTCACCTCCATGAAAGGTGGCCAACGTGGAGGTCATGTCGTTTTCATGCGCCAGAAGCGAGCGAGCTGGTTCCGGCAACTCTGTCGCTTCGATCGCAGTAACAGGCGGGAGGATTCGTGAGGCCTGTGCGTAAAACTCGTCCAATGGATAAGCGATGGGTTGGACTCGCAACTCAGACGGAGACGAAATAGAAGTGGCGTCAGGCATACCGAGCATTCTTATGTTCGTGCAGGAAGAATTCATGGAGCAAACGGTCGATTTGCAACAATCCGTCGCGGTTGATCGAGATCACATCCCCACTGACTGTAAGGAATCCCCAGTTCTCCAGAGTTTGCAATGGAACAGCAAATCGAGATAAGAGGTTTGTGGAGAATTTCTCGTTGAAATAAGAAATGCTGACACTTCCCAACTTGAGTTGCAGGACGAACTCGCGGATCAACCGCTCATCCGAGGTAGGGGTCAAAGCTCGATGTGCAGGGAGTTCTCCTTGTCGAAGCTTCGCGATATAAGGATCGAAATCGTGGTGATTCTGGTAGTGAACACCATTGACGTGCCCGAACGACGCCACACCAAGGGAAAGAAGATCCGCCCCCGCCCATAAACGGTCACGATAAATAAACTGGGTCTTTTTTTTGTCCTTCACAGCCGTGTAGGCACTGCTAACGGTGTAGCCGCATTTTTCAAGTTCTGAGAAGGCGTAAGCGACCCACTGTCGCTTTGTTTCCCAATCGGCCACGGGTGCCACCAACTTCCCTTCAGCCTTCATCTGCTGATAAATCGTTGTGTTATAGGGAATCTCCATCTGGTAAATCGTCACGCTGTCGGGAGACATTTCGATGGTTTTCCGCACGTTTTCACGCCAGTTAGATTCGGTTTCTTCCACCATTCCAGCGATCAAATCGATATTGATCTGTGGAAACCCAACTTCCCTCGCATAAGCGTAAGCCCGAGCGATTTCCTTGCTCAAATGGGCGCGCCCGTTGACCTCGAGGATGTGGTCATTAAAATTTTCTACACCCAAGCTCAGGCGTGTTACACCGATTTCACGTAGGGCCTTCAGCTTATGATCCGTTAACGTTCCGGGCTCGCATTCAAAGGTGACTTCTTCCGCTTCATCCCAAGGGAGAAGAGCTTTCATTCCATCCGTCAGTAACCGAAGTTGATCGACTGAGAGGTATGAGGGTGTTCCTCCGCCAAAGTAAACAAACTTGGGCTTCCGACCTCCGATACAGGGCTTGGCCGCGTAAATTCGGAGTTCATCGAGCGCCGCATCAATATAGGAGCGAATCGCTGCGGAATCTTTATCCGTGTAAACTCTGAAATAGCAAAAATGACACCGCTTCCTGCAAAACGGAATATGGAGATATATTCCCAGAGGGTTGCCAGACTTTGGAGCTTTCTCAATCGCTTCCGTAAACTGACCTAAATACTCGCCCTTCCAGAATGAGAACGGCGGGTAGTTGGACACGAAATAATTCCCAACCGTGGTCTGCTTTTCGATGGCAGGCGTGCTGGGTTGAGAAGTCGGATTAGAAATCGTTGTACTCATACTACCTCATTTTTTATCCATCGACGTGAACGCATAGACGTTCCCGTCCATTGATCCGATCACAATATTGCCGTTAGCCACGGCGGGAGACGCCGCGATTGCTTGGCCAATCTCGTAACTCCAGATCTCCTTGCCATCACCGAGCGACACCACGTAAAGCCGACCGTCCTCCGAACCCACGATCACCTTGTCGCCACAAACAACGGGTGAACTATCCACCTTTGCCCGGGTAGGAAACGTCCAAACCACTTCTCCTGTTTCTTTTTTCAGGCAATGTAATCGCTTGTCGCGTCCACCAAAGACGAGACGGTCTTTGGTCAGAGCGGGAGAGGAGAAGTAAGGAAACACCCGGTCACGGTATTTCCATAAGATCTTACCCTCACCTAGGTCGAACCCAAGGAATTCGTTCTCGTAGTGGCCGATGTAAAAGCGATCGCCTTCAAATGCTCCAGAGCCAGCAATGTAAGCACCCGCCTCGACTTGTTTGATCTTTGTCCCGTCCTTCAAGGAGATGACGTGAAGCAGCGCATCGCACCCGCCAAACACAGTGCGATCCCCGGAAACCGCTGGAGTTCCGTTGATGTAATTGCCCGATTCGAACATCCAGTTGGTGCGCCCTGTTCCTGCGTCCACACAGTGGAGCTTGTAATCATAGCTGCCTGCTAAAATCCATGTTGATTTCCCATCCGGTGCTTTGACCCAGTTAGGCCCTCCCAGAACTTTATCGCCCGTTTCGTATTTCCAAACAAGCGACCCATCTTCTGCGTTCACCGCGTAAAGAAATGCGTCGGTCGATCCAACGAAAACTTTCCCTCCCAAAACCAACGGCGAGGATTCCACAGGGCCACCCGTTTTAAATTCCCAAACCTTTTTTCCAGTCGCCAAATTCAACGCGTAAAGGTTTCCATCATCCGAACCCACATAGACCCGATCTCCAACCATTGCTGCCGAAGACTTGATCGGGCCACCCGTCTTGAAACTCCAAGCCAGATTCGGCTTATCGGAAATCTGGCCCTCAGCAATGCCGATTAAGCCTTGTGATCCCCGAAACATGGGCCAATCACCAGCAATCATCGGCTTTAAACCGACCCAAAAACTGGCGACAACGACAACAATGGAAACCAACTTACTCATCGAATTCAGAGACAAAACCCATGCTACGCGATGGAGCTTAATCCCTGAACAATCCCGCAACGTTCCCGAGAAAGCAAATAAATAATACCTACACGTATCAATTTGAAACTACTGAATAATCCAAGCGGGTAGTTACGCTTCAAGCTCAAAGCTTCTTAAGTTTCGGGCCTTTTGGGGTGTCTTCAATGACCCAGCCTTGGGACTTGAGTTCATCCCGGATGGCGTCAGATCGTGCAAAGTTTTTTGTCTGCCGCGCTTCTTGGCGGTCTTGCAGCAACGCCTTGATCGATGCAGGCGCATCTTCAGCAACTGGCACTGGTCCGAGCCCAAATACCTGATCCACTCTCTGCCAAGTGCCGAGCGCCGTCGCTGCTTCTTCGCGGCTCATTTTCCCGTCAGCCAGTTTTTTATTGTTCTCGTGAATCCAATTAAAAATGGAACCCCACGCTTTCGAGACGTTGAGATCATCGTCCATGGCGTCAGTGAACTCGTTAATCAAGCTCCCTGAGGCAATCGTTTCAGTAGATCCGCCAGCCAATTCCGTCAACTTGGCCATCAATTCATCGAGACGTCCCAAGGCTGTGCGCGCACCAGACAAACCTTCCAAGGTGAAATTGAACGATGCTCGATAGTGTACCGAGACCAAGAGAAATCGGATCTCCCTTCCGGAGAAGCCCTTTGCAAGCAGATCTCGCAGGGTGAAATAATTCCCCAGTGATTTCGCCATTTTTTGGCCTTCCACCAACAAGTGCGCTCCGTGGAGCCAGTATTTGACGAACCGTTGTCCCGGAGGTTGAAGTCCTGCACCTTCGCTCTGGGCGATTTCATCCTCATGATGCGGAAACACCAAATCTTCACCCCCAAGATGCAGATCGAAACTCGGGCCAAGAATCTCCATGCTCATGGCACTGCACTCAATGTGCCAACCCGGGCGGCCTTCCCCCCAAGGGCTGGACCAAAACACCTCGCCGTCATCGGGCACGCGTGCCTTCCACAGTGCAAAGTCCGCGACGGATTCCTTCGCGTATTCATCGGAACTCACACGCTCGCCACTACGCATTTCCTCAAAATTGAGATGCGCAAGTTGGCCATACTGACACCCGCATCCGCGATACTTATCAATACTGAAATAAACAGACCGATCTGAAGCTTGATAAGCGATACCACGCTCCACCAGTGATTGAATCAAGGCAACGATTTGCACGATGAACTCCGTGGCACGAGGGAGTTGGTTAGGCCGCAAGCAGTGGAGTGCATCAAAATCCGCTAGGAACGCTTTTTCGTATTCACCTGTAAAATCCGCAAGCGATCGTCCTGTCCGTTGAACGCTTTTGATAATCTTATCTTCGACATCCGTAATGTTCATGACGTGCTGCACGTTGAAACCACGAAACGTCAAATAACGGCGGAGAAGATCGGAAAAAACGAAAGTCCTAAAGTTACCTATGTGCGCAAAATTATGGACCGTAGGGCCGCAGCAATACATCCCGACACGGTCAGGGGCGAGCGGGACAAACTCCTCCAAGGAGCGGGACAACGTGTTGAAGAGGCGCAAAGACATTCACTGTGATTGCACCCGAAATCCCGCTTTAAGGGAAATAAAATCCCAGTTGTCCAATCGCCTTGAGGGGCTAACCTCGTGCTTAAGGCTTCGGATTTCCAAGCGCGTGGTCCTCGGGTTTGACACCTTTTTTGGAACCACCAAACCCATACATCGTCGGTTTGTAATCGCCGACCAGAGCGACATCTGCTTTCGCTGGAACGTCCATTCCTACCGACCAATAGACACCGTTCACCAAGAGGCGGCGCAATCCCTCGTTCTCTAAGTCTGTCGCAGCACCCATAGTCGTGGTGAGGATTTTGTTAACCTTCCCTGTTTCGTTTTTGTAAAGTCGAGTCCAGACCACCGGCATCATGGGATTGTTTTTAGGTCCTTCCACCGCAACATCACTCGCATTCATGCCTTTCAAAACTTGGCCTCGCACTAGAATCTTCGCGTCCGCTGGGGG
>SXQI01000053.1 GCA_005793025.1 Verrucomicrobiales bacterium | reverse complement strand
TTGGGGATGGGAGCTTCGTAGAGGGAAACATCTGCTCGAAGACTAGCTAAATAGGCGAGGAGAGAATAGGCTTCAGGCGTCGGAACGATTTCAAAACCTGCGGGTGGGGCAAACTTACCAGTCAGTGCTAGAGCATCAGGAGAAGGTGATGAACCAATCTTGCGGCGTTCGAACAAATAGGGATAAGCAGGCATCACCGATCTCTGCACCGTTGCACGGGGAGCGTAAAGGTGAAGGAGTTGAGATTTCAGATCAGGGTGGCGGGATCCGAAATTAGCAAGATCGGGCCCGACTCGCACTTGGCCGAGTTGGGGTGGATTATCGAATAGATAATCTTGAGCCACAGTCGGGCGTTGGCCCCAACCTCTGGCACTGTCAGATCCGTCCTTGGAATCACGGGTTTGTTGGGTATGACAAACGACACATCCATTCGCTCGATAAATTTCCGCACCTTGCTGAGCCTGTCCTGGACGGTCTCCTGGATAAAATTGCGCAACCCCTTCGAGCTTCACAGGAACTTGCTGGCCCAAGTCTAGAGTTGGCTTAAAAACAAAGCCGTACCACGACAGGGTCATTGTGAAAAAAATACCGACAAAAATGAATGGGCCCTGATTCATCGCGCACCTCCTTTGTTGACGACAAACCATGTAGCCGGTTGACAACAGTTAAATAAACTACGGCCACACAAGGCCACTAAATGGAGGAGTAAAAGCACCTGAGCGAGAGCAAATAAGAGGATCCCAACGGTGGTCATCGCAACGAACGGAAAAGCCCGCTTGGAAACATCCACGAATGGAATGGCTGCATCACTTAACCCTTGGCCCTGAATCCATCCGCCCAAAAGCAATGGCAGGGTCATGAATAACACGCCGATAATGGAGAGCGCGGAGAGTGGTTTGAGCAGCTTTTGAATGGGCCACTCGGTTTGGGTCAACTTTGGAGCGACGACGACCACTGAACCTAGAAGAACCAACCCCACAAAACCGTACTCCAACAATTGAGATAACCCAGCTTGAAACCACGTAAAACCGACGATGGCGTTATTTGATGGCAGGGCGGCCCAAGCCCCCAGCGCGCCGTAAACTGCAAAGAAAGGAACTGCAACGCGAAAATAGATCGAACCTGATTCCTCCTTGGAGTTCTTAGATTTGGTGTGCAATGTTTGAATCCAATTCAATGTGTGCGCAGCGATCGGGATTAGGCATAACACGGTTGTTACGACACTCATACTAATCACCCAACGCGGGACGGCATAAGTCGCCGCAAAGCCACCAAACGGAGCGAGAACAAGGAGACCCCAGAAACCGAACATTGCTAGTCCCCTGCTCGACAGCGGGTGATTGGTAAGTTTTGGAACGAAATAATAACACGCGCCAACCGCGAAACCGAGAAGCACGACGGACACTAGATTCTGACCATACCAACCCGCAATGACAGGAATTGCTGAGGCTCGGAGGAATCCGGAGTGCAACAAATAGGAGGCTGTCGCATAAATCCAAGGAAACCAGAACAAGGAAGCTAAAATGAACCACATGGAAGGGTAGAGTTCACTCACGGTTCGAGCCTTAAATGTCAGGAGCGCGACGATGCCAATCAGGAGATACCCTACGAACATCGGCGTGACAGAAGAAACGGGCATTTCGAACCGACCCATACCTGTCCAGTTGCCAGCAAGAATGTTGAGGAAACCTGTTAACACTCCGAGGTTCCACAGGAGAACACCTATGGTGAGAACGACGGGTGCAACGATCTTTGCTCGTCCTAAACGGCTAACGATCCAAAGCGCGACAGCTAATCCGACCTGAGCAGCGAAGCCGTAAAGAAACAGAGCATTTTGTGCGGGGATCAAGCGACCGTAAGTCAGCGCAGGAATGCTGGAAAGCATTGCCGGGGCGTGAAGTTTTACTGACGCGAGCAATCCCAACGTGCTACCTAGAACGAGCCATGCAATTCCAGCCACGAACATAAGGATCAGCGGCAACGAACCTGAAGCATCCACTTCGAGGGCCGTAGGTGCGGCGAATCGACACGGTTCGGTCGTGGGGGCGGGAGTTAAGGGAGCGGAGACACTCATGGCTGGAACCGGCGAGAATTATTCAAACTGGCTTGGCTTTTCTGGAGCCTTGGCAATCGGAACCGTCGCCTTCTCCAATCGGGCCAATAGATTGGAGCGAACCGCTACAGAAGTTCCCAATTTTAATTGCATTTCAGTTGCACGAACAATCGGTAGGCGAGTAATTCCCCTTGTTTGGTCAACCCAACCATAGTGTTCAAGTTGGTCCACAGCACTGGATCGAAGTTCTTGAATCGTTTTCTGACGTTCCACGGTGCGGTCTGCAGTAATCGCGGGTGGACGCAAATCGGCATCCATTTTGCGGACGAAGCCGTAGCCAATCAGAAACGTCCCGACGATCGCGATGGTATAAACCACGACCTTGCTTGAATTGCAACAATCGGATTTTGACATATTAATGAGCTCCTCCCTGAGTGGTGACGCTGTCAGCATCCGGTTCCTCATGCCATGTGATTGCTTCTTTCAGGCGAGGGTCACGAATTGGATACGGCGCATGGGCCGCGAAGGATTTCTTGAACACCCAGTAAAGAATTGAACCAATCACGACGAGACAGATCGGATCCCAAATCGTGAGGTGCAACCCTTGTGGATAGAGAACCGGCATAATGTTGAAGGTCACATCGAGGTAATGCATGAGCCAAACCCAGACGCAAATGGGGAACATGATGCTCAGGTTGAGCTTCACATCAATGCGGAGCAACGCCACGAACGGAATCACAAAGTGCCCGAACAGAATCACCATGCCGACATCCCACCAAGAACCTTTTTCGCGGAGCACATACCAGAATGTCTCCTCAGGAATGGCTGCATTCCAAATCAGGAAATACTGAGAAAAATGGATATAAGCGTAGAACACGGTGAACGCAAACAAGAGCACACCGATATCGTAGATTTGCCGTTTGAAAATCACGCCTTTCAATGGCCCCCTTGACAGGGCGATGGTGATCAAATAGCAGGTCGCGAGAGTTGTCCAAGTGCTCCCCGCAAAATAATATACCCCATACATCGTGGAGAAAAACTGGTGCTGCAACGATTTCATCCAGTAAATCGCCGCGAAGGTCAACGTTAGGGCAAAGATCCAAATGCCACCTGCAGCGTATCGGCGAAGAATGATGGTACACTTGGGGTCACCCGTCTGATCCTGCTTGATGGACCAACGGCGGAGATTCCACGTTAACCAAGTCCACAGGAGGAAAATGACGAACGCAACCACGTAGAATGTGGGTTGATTGAAGAGCACGCGCTTGGTTGTGAGCGAGTGATCCGGAGGATTCATCGTCATCCAAGGGTAAATCTCTGTTGCTAAGAACGCGATGGGGAGGAATAGCAAGCCCATCACAGGCAACAAAAATGCGATGTGTTCGAGAAAACGACGAATTGGCACCGACCATCCCGCATCGAATAAATGATGGAGTAGCACCAAAACTAACGCACCCAAACAGATGCTCAGGTAAAACATGAACGCCGTTAGGTAGGAGTAGGCGAACTGTTTGATTTGGGGGACGGCTGCATCACCCGCGTGATCTGCGGCAGCGGCATGGGTTGGCGTCGCGGCTTTCGCGACAGCATCAGCTGCTTCGACAGTGACGACACTGTGGATCAACCAAACCAACGCTGCAGCCAGCAGCCAAGTTTTGATTTGAAATAGTTTTGAAAGCATGGCGTGAGAAATCAAAGTTATTTTAAGCCAGCACGAAGCTCTGTGGGAACGTCATTTAACAAGCCCAATCGAGCCAGTTGCAAAGTGCGAAGATAGGCGATGATCGCCCAGCGATCTTCAACTGAAACGTTGGCACCGTATCCGCCCATCAAATTCTTTCCCGATGTGACGGTATTAAAAATCTCACCGTCGGTCATCGCGACAATACGTTTGTCGTGGAGGTTAGCGACAACCGCCATCCCGTATTTTTTTGTAATGCCGTTGCCATCCGCCAACGCGCCGTGACAGGGCACGCAACTGATCTGATAGCGTTCCTTCCCTCGAGCGAGCAGTTTTGCGGTCAGGTCGATGGGCATGTCGGCGACATAATTGGTCGAACCCGGCAAGCGGCCCGTATTGAAGGGAGTATCTAGGAATTGAGATCCCCGTGCTACCGTTCCTTGAATCGGCAGGCGGGAACTTTTCCCATCAGCGAAAAATGAATTCGGGGCTTGTGGGCGGAGTTTGGGTTGCCGATCCATATCAGGGAAAATCTCAATCGGCGGCTTGCGTGATTTAGATCCCTGAAAACCAGCAATACCCACCACGGCGATGGAGGCGACAATCAGAACGAGGAAAAAGGATAACCAGTAACGCATATTAATCCTCTACCAATTCGATGTTTTTGCTGCCGAGATTCTCGAGCAGTTTGCGGGTTTCAACGGCAGAAAATTTTGGATCCGAAGCCTCGATCACTACAAAAAAACGGTCATCAGAAGCACGAGCAAACCGTTCGCTCTTAAAAATCGGGTTGTATAGTTTTGGCAAGCGATTCAGGAAACACATGCCTAACAGCGTTCCGAACGAGGCTAACAAAATGGTTAACTCGTAAGAGACTGGAAAGGCAAAAAGTGGGCTGAACAGGGGTTTGCCACCCACGATGATGGGGTAGTCATACTTGTTCATGAACCAAATCATGGACATACCGATCGTGAGTCCTGTGACTCCACCTACAAAGGAGAAATAACCTACCTTTGAATTCTTGATTCCCATCGCACCGTCCATCCCATGGATTGGGAAAGGGGTGTGCACATCCCAGCGGCGGAAGCCGGCGATGCGCACGGCGCGCGCTGCCTGCATCACATCCGCCGGAGTTTCGAACTCGGCGAGCAGGGCGTATGGTTTTAAAGTTTCGGCCATGATGACTACAAGTAAATCGGTTTCAGCCTAGAATTAATGATGCCCCTCCTTCGCGCCACCCAAGGGATGGTGCGGGTCGGCTTGGGGTGTGACGCCTTTGACTTCCGAAATGGCGATCATTGGCAAGAAACGCATGAATAAAAGGAAGAGCGTCAGGAATAATCCAAAACTTCCCACGAAGGTTAAAATATCCACCGGTGTTGGTGAGAAATAGCCCCACGAAGACGGCAGATAATCGCGATGGAGTGAGGTCACGATAATGACGAATCGTTCAAACCACATTCCGATGTTCACAAAGATCGAGATAATAAACACGATGACGACGTTTTGCCGGAACGCTTTGAACCAGAAAAGCTGAGGGCAAATCACGTTGCAACTGACCATCGACCAGTAAGCCCACCAATAAGGTCCAAATGCGCGATTCTTGAACGCGTAAAGCTCGTAGGGGTTTCCGCCATACCATGCGATGAAAAACTCCATCGCATAGGCGTAACCGACAATGGATCCCGTGGCCATGGTGACCTTACACATCAGGTCGATGTGTCGGATCGTGACCAAATCATGCAATTTGCAGACGGTCCGCAGGGGAATCATCAGGGTGAGAACCATGCCGAATCCTGAGAAAATTGCACCTGCAACGAAATAAGGCGGGAAGATGGTCGTATGCCATCCGGGAACCACTGAAACAGCGAAGTCGAAGGAAACGATGGAATGCACCGACAAAACAAGGGGCGTGGAAATACCCGCGAGAAGCAAATAAGCTTTCTCGTAGTTGCTCCAATGCCGATTGGATCCCGTCCAGCCTAGGGCGAACAGGCCATAAGCAAACTTGCGAATTTTGGTCTTAGCCCGATCCCGCATGGTGGCGAGGTCCGGCACCAACCCGGTGTACCAGAACAGCAGCGAAACGGTGCCGTAAGTTGATACTGCAAACACGTCCCACAACAGCGGGGAACGGAATTGAGGCCAAATGCTGTTCGCGTTGGGTAATGGGAACAACCACCACGCAAACCAGATACGTCCCACGTGGATCATGGGGAAAATACCCGCGCACGCCACAGCGAATAATGTCATTGCTTCGGCAGCTCGGTTGATCGAGGTGCGCCATTTTTGGCGCAAAAGGAAGAGGACCGCTGAGATCAACGTTCCCGCGTGACCGATACCGATCCAGAACACGAAGTTAGTGATGTCCCAAGCCCAACCAACGGGTTGGTTGAGACCCCAAACTCCGATTCCGGCGGAGATCAAGTAGGCGATCATGCCGAAACACATCGACATCACGAGCGCACTCGGAATGAAAAAGGCCCACCACCACTTGGGTGTGTTGCCCTCGACAATCCCGGCAATCGTGGAGGTGATCCAGCTCAGGGAGCGATTATTGAGAACCAGAGGTTCACGCTCCAACTCTTTGGGTGCGGCCGCAACGTTGAGTGTCGGGGTGCCGTGGTGAGTATGTGTCGGCGCAGCCATTAGTGGGCTCCTTTCTGCCCGGATTGGGCAGCAGGGTGATTCGTCGAGGTTCCGCTATGAGCACCGTGGGATTCCATAGGGCTCCCATGCTGTTCGATGTATTCTTCCAAGCTCAACGGTTCGTGGTGATAATCAGGCATGGCCGGATTCGGGTTGCGGATACGGGCGAGGTAAGTTGTGCGAGGTTTGGTGTCAAGGAACCCAAGGACAGAATAGTTCCGATCCTGATTCTTAAGTTGAGCAACGCGGCTTGTCTTATCGAGGATATTGCCGAAAGCAATGGCATCCGCCGGACAAGCTTGAGCACAGGCTGTGGTGAAAGTTCCTTCCGGCACCTGAACATTTCCTGAAGCTCCCGCTTTGACTTTTTGATTGATCTTGGCGTTCTCGATGCGTTGCACACAGAAGGTGCATTTCTCCATGACACCGCGCATTCGCACGCTGACATCTGGGTTTTTGACCAATTTGGTCAATTCCCATTCGTCCTCGGGCTTATACCCTCGATCAGGATTGTTCCACCAACGTTTAAGTCCGAACTCACCGTCCATCTGGCTCAACATTGGCGTGGGATACCACGGGCCTTTGAGTTGATCCAATGTGCGGCGGTTGTAATCGAAGAAATTGAAACGTCGAACCTTATACGGACAGTTGTTTGAGCAATAACGCGTGCCGACACAACGGTTATAGGCCATGACATTCAACCCCTCCTCGTCATGAACTGTGGCGTTGACCGGGCACACGCTCTCGCATGGAGCCGATTCACAATGTTGGCACAGCATCGGCTGAACCACCATCTGAGGGTCTTCCGAAAATTGATTCCGATGTTTGGCGGCACTGCTGAAATAACGATCAATCCGCAGCCACTGCATTTCGCGACCGCGACGAACCTGTTCTTTTCCGACAATGGGAATGTTATTCTCGCTCTGACAAGCCATGACACAGGCGTTGCAACCGACACAGGCGTTGAGGTCGATGGCCATTCCCCATTGGTGGACATCGCTCTTCAAGGAAGGATTCGCCGCGTAAGGATGCTTGTAAATGCCACCTGCGTTCGGTGCATGGGCTTCGAGGTCCATGTTCTTGGCAAAATCTGGTTTCGCCTTGAACTGTTCCATGTTCCCTTCACGAATGATCGGACGACCATCCATCAGCCCGTGTTCTTGGGTCGTGGCTAACTCGTAAGTTTGCCCGGTCTTCGTCAGCTTGGCTCCGCTAACAGAATGAAGGTTTGTGGAGCTTCGAACCGCATAGGCATTGTAGCCAGTGCCAATCCCAATCCGCCCCGTCCTCTCTCGCCCGTAACCCAAGGATAAACCAATGGTATAATCGGCGAGACCAGGCTGAACCCACACGGCACCGCGCACTTTACGTCCGCCGATTTCAATCTCGACGACATCGTTGATATATCGACCGTCCTTCGCTTGGGAATTGCGGCTCAAGCCTAATTCTTCGGCAGTCTTTGGACTGAGCAATACGGCGTTGTCCCAAGTGATTTTGGAAATCGGGTCGGGCAACTCTTGGAGCCAGCCGTTGTTATTGTAGCGCCCGTCGTCCATCGAATAACTCTTCTGGAAAACCACCTCGAGGTTCGATGCAGAGGCTGCTGGACCTGCCGTCACGCTAGGCAGCGCGGCAAGGGCAAATGGTGGGGCAGAAAATGCAGGAGCACTTTTCGCCAAAAATCCGTCGTGCAAGAATTTGCGCCAGCTATTCTCGAAGTCCGCACCGCCAGATAATTCCTTAAAGGTGGCCTGAACCAGATCGTGAGCCGATGGTTGGAGAATTCCGGAAAGTCGGGCTAGGAATTCGAGATCACTCATTCCACCGAACAACGGTTCGATCAAGGGTTGCACCGGAACATAGGTTCCATCCGCAGTGCGGCCATCCCCCCAAGATTCCAAATAATGGGCTGCCGCGTAATGCCAAGTGCTAACGGGGAATGTCTCATCCTCATAGTAGCCAAGACGGATGACTTCTTTTGCTTTTTTAGCAGCTGACGAAAAACTAAAGTCAGCAGGGCTGTTGTAAGCGGGGTTCCCGCCAACAATCACCAACGTTTGAACGCTGCCAGCGTTGAGGTCAGCAATGATTTCTCCGAATGTCGATTCCTTGCCATCCACTGCGGGTAGCAAAGTAAGGGTTGTCCCCATCGCACCCAGAGCGTTGTTCATCGCCAGTGCCAAGAGGTGCACTTCCAAGGGCTGACGAACTCCAGCGACAACTAATGCTTTACCCTTGTTCGCGAGCAAATCCTTTGCACACTCTGCGATCCATTTGTCTGGCGAGGCGGTGCCTTTGACAATCGCGTCCGCGAATTGGGCGGCCACCGCAGCAATCGCTGAAGGGGACTTCCGCAGTCGATGATCCGCGCTAGCTCCAGCTAAGGTGAACAGACTTTCTACAACATAAAGTCGGCTCATCACATCGGCAGGTTTCGCTACCTTGCGGTTTTGCGCGAACCCTCGAATGAATCGTGCGGAATCGTCTTCTCCTCCCACGAAATCAAAATCCAATGAGAGAATGCAGGTTGCTTTCTCGAAATTATAAGACGATCTCAGGTTTGGCCCGTAAACCTTGGCGACTGCTGCCCTGTGGACATCCTGATCGACTGGTTCGAACGAAAGCCACTTTGATTTGGGGTAGGTTGCGGCGATGGATGCTTGGAGACGCTGCCGGGTTGGGGAGGAACTTCGTTCCACCAAAAATGCTAAACCAGCCCCTTGGTTGGCTTTGTGAGAGACAGCGACTTCCTGCAAGTGATCGGTGGCGATCGCCCGATCAACGGTGTTGCCGAGGCGCGTGTAACGTGTAGCACGGTCGGCATCATAAAGGTTCAGGATCGATGCTTGAGCAAAATGGTCCGTTCCAATGTTGCCGAGCGGATGCTGCGTGTTGGCCTCGATTTTGACAGGACGTCCTTCATGGGAACGGGCGACAACGGGTAACGAACTGCCACGTGTTGGAACCGAGGTTGCGTAAAACTGAGAAACGCCGTGCACATAGCCTTCCGGCATTTTAGAGAACGGCAGGATTTTTTCTTCAGGGCGGCGACAACCGGTCAACCCGATCCCTGCGAAGAGCATCGAGGCCGACATCAACTTCAGAAACGCACGACGACCGGTTTCATCCGTAAACTCGCTTGCACCTGCAGGAAACTCGCGTTCCAACCACGGACGCACCTCAGGAGACTCGGCCAATTGGTCAAGACTTCGCCAGTAATTAGGACCTTGCACTGGCTCGGGACAGGGGGGAGGAATCGTTTTCATCGGTGACAGGCGGAGCAATTCTGGGAGGCGTTGACCTTCCAATCGTGAACAAACTTTGCTCCTTTATCCTTGGCAAAATTCTCGGGGGGAACCCAATTTAAATTGTAAACCTCTTCAGGGGGGCGGATTTTGGATGCAGGGTCTCGATGGCAATCCAGACAAAAACCCATGCTCATTGGTTTAGCGTGATAAACCTCGTCCATTTTGTTGATCGGACCATGACAATGCACGCAACTCACTCCTCGATTCACATGAACGGAGTGATTGAAATAAACGTAATCGGGAGTTTTATGGATTTGAACCCACGAAACAGGCTGACCACTTCGAAAGCTTTCTCGAACAGGTTCCAGCCGTGCATCGCTTGCCAACACTTGGTTGTGGCAGTTCATACACGTGTTGGCGGAGGGGAGATTTGAATACCACGATTGCTCGACGCCATTGTGACAATAACGGCAATCGAGTCCCAACTGCTCCGCGTGAACCGTATGGGGGAATGGCACCGGTTGGATCGGTTGGTAACCCACGCGGGTGTATTTGGGTGTAAAATAATAAGTCACCCCTGCCGTGACCACCCCGCCCACAATCATCACCCCTAGCAATAGGCGCAGCGGCAATTTATTTGTCCACTTTGGAAAAATATCAGACATGTTAGAAAGGAGAATTCAGCGAATCTCCAAAAGATTCTGGGGTACGCAAAGACCCAAAGCACGAACGAAAACGTTCGTCGCGCAATTCAGCAGGACTAATGATGATCAGCGATTGCTGGGCCAGCATAAGAAATACTATTCAACAGACCTAGCATATTTATCCAATCGCACGG
>SXQI01000052.1 GCA_005793025.1 Verrucomicrobiales bacterium | reverse complement strand
CTTTAAGGGAAATAAAATCCCAGTTGTCCAATCGCCTTGAGGGGCTAACCTCGTGCTTAAGGCTTCGGATTTCCAAGCGCGTGGTCCTCGGGTTTGACACCTTTTTTGGAACCACCAAAACCATACATCGTCGGTTTGTAATCGCCAACCAACGAGACATCTGCTTTTGCCGGAACGTCCACGCCAATCGCCCAATAGACACCGTTCACCAAGAGTCGGCGCAAACCTTCACTCTCTAAGTCTGTTGCGGCTCCCATCGTGGTGGTAAGGATTTTGTTAACCTTCCCTGTTTCGTTTTTGTAAAGCCGCGTCCAGACCACCGGCATCATCGGGTTATTTTTAGGCCCTTCCACCGCAACATCACTCGCATTCATGCCTTTCAAAACCTGACCACGCACAAGAATTTTTGCATCAGCTGGGGGTGTCGCACCGTAAACATCGCTATTCCCAAAAATCTCCCCAACCCCACGGAGAATTGGGTCCGCTTTGGATGAGGTCTCAATGATACCTCGGGTCGCCTCGACTTTATGATGGCCGTGGTGCGAGATCCAAGTTTCACCGAGCACCTGCTTGCCGAATCCACCTTTCCATTCCCCGTTGTCCCAGCTGTATCGCGCATACGGACTCGAGGAGTTCCGTCCGTAGCTAAACGCGTGCGTGCTAGTTCGCAACGCGATAATTGGTTTCCCTGCTAAGTAGGCATCCACAAAATGTTTCATAGCCGCGTCTGGCCACTCACGAAACCGGTTGAGCATGAAAATGACATCTGCCGTCTCCAAGGTCTCCGCTCCCGGCAACGAGTGACGGTTGTCCGGGCTGATCGTTCCATCGGCAGGGTTGAGCGAAAACAACACGGTGCATTTGAACCCGTGGCGTGTTGCTAGGATTTTCGCCATCTGTGGGAGGCCTTCTTCCGACCTGTATTCCTCGTCGCCTGTCAGGAACACGATGTGTTTTCCAACACCCGGTCCGCTGGTTCCTTCATAAATCACGCGGTCCGCTGCGCGGGTCGAAAACACCAAGGACAATAAGCAAAGCAGGATTGAAATGGTTTGTGGTTTCATTGGTATCAGGTTGTGACATTCTGAGGAAAACATGACATTCTGTCCAGCATTCGGATGATTAGACCCGTTCAATTCGTGAACCATTCAACGCGTGACAAGAAATCTGCCTCATGAAAGTTGATCTTGGCATCTGGCACAAGCTGACTCGCTTAGTGGTTGCAGCCATCGGGTTAACCGCTGTGACCGGGTTAGTTTATTGGTATGCGCCGTTGATCCGAACCAATGAACGGATGCGCCAAAAGAATCTTGCTCTCGAAGCCGAAGTAAGTCAGCGGGAACAACGAGTGGCACGAGAGGAAGCTGAAGTGAAGTTGTTGCAAAGCGATCCCAAAACCATCGAGCGTATTGCTCGGCAAAAACTAGGGTTTGCCAAAACAGGGGAGGTGGTCATTTTCTTTGCACCCCAGACGAATAATCCCCCCACGACCAACGACCGACGGTGATCAACCTTTCAGGAGCGAATCTAGGCGACCTTGCAGAACCAACTGTCCCATCAGATGCCCTAGAGCACTCAGAAACGAGATCAAAACAACGGCGAACAGGAAGAGGCCGAATCCTTTGGTCTGCTCTGGCTTCAGTAGCACGGCAATTCCGTGATAGAGTGCGCGAGCTGTCAGGATTGCACCGATGCCCCAACACACCCAAGTATTCATCGCTGGAATTGCATCAATTATGCGACTCAATGCCAGCGGAGTAATGCAGTAACAAAGCGTCAAGAAGCACTGTCCCCAAGTGACTCGGGTGTCAGAACCGATAGCAACCTGTCTCAAAACCAAGGTGCCAATGAGCAGAGAAACAATAAAAACGACCAGTTGCGTCCCAACATACTGCAATGCGAGAGCTTGTGGGATTAAGGAAGCCGTTCCAAACTCACCAATTTTTTCTGGAAAATGAGTCATCCCGTAAAACTCAATCCCCAAACTTAACAACAAAAGGGGTAATAACTCGACGAAGAACACCACCAAAGCATTGGGAACAGCGAGGGCGATCTTCGGAAACACGCCGCTGGGTGCGAATAATATGGGGAAACTTCTGATCACAGCGGAGACGTTACAACGAGCCGTTCACACCGGCAACCTTTGAACAGATTTTTCTGTGCTGCAGCGGGTTACCGCGTTTTGAAGCTCCTCTGGTGTCCGGTTGCGGGAATCGAGAAGGTGTAGTTCTTAGCATCAGGATCCACAGAAAGTTGGATCCAATTGGCAGCACACTGTTTTTCCAAATTCGCGATATATTCCGCACCCGTGTTGTTCTCTGAATCTTTCCTTAGGTTTTTGTGGATTTGATAGATCGCCTGAACGGAAGGGGTGTTTTTCAGTGTGGCAAAAGTCTCAGGTCCACAGCCTTTTTCGATTCCATTACTCATCACAGCGACGGTCGGTGCCAGCCCTTTAACCAAGATCGGATTATTGCTGACATCAAGACCGTGGTGGTTCATTTGCATGACATCCACAGTTCCGACCACGTTGCTGGGGCACATCAGTTTCTCTTCGACGTTCCATGTGAGATCTCCTCCAACGAACATTTCGAAAGAACCGAAGCTGATCAGCAACACGATACTATTTGCGTTGTCACTGGTATCGATTGCCTTGCGCGGCGGTGCGTCACAAAGCGGGTTGTGAGGTTGTTTTAATTTAAACCCCGAGATTTGTTGTTTGGCAGCGATGCAACGCACTGTGAACGAGGGGCGTTCTCCGGCACCCCCTGCTTTCATCGGGAGTGGGCCATCCGGTTGGATGATCTTTCGCGCACCGACCTTCATTTCTCGATAGGGTTTGCTGCGATGAATCCAAGTGCGATCGGCTTTGTTCCCATCGGGATCCTCATCCGGAATTCCATTATCAAAAACCGTTCCAATAGGGAGAACCGCTGCGACTTCAGCTGCGCCGCCAAAGTGGTCAATGTGCATGTGAGTCGTGACAAGATAATCGATGCGAGTCAGCTTGGCTTTTTCTTTTGCCAGAGCAATGATCCGTCCCGGATCCCGCCCGCCCGGCATCCCCGTATCAATCAGCAACGATTCGCCGGAGGGTGTCACGATGAGCGTCGCTGCCCCACCTTCGACATCAGGCCAATAGACATCCAGTTTTCCAGTCACCTGATCCCCACAGAGAGGAACGGTTGCGAACATGAAAGCTAGGGCACCCAAAAGTCGATTGTGGTTCATGCCTTCACCCTAGGGGAACCCTTTGTTGAATTCAATTCTCCATTCCGCCGGTTACGAAAAAACCCAGTCCCCCTGACGAGGACTGGGTTTTGAAGATTATTTAACGGCGTTGATCAGAATTTGCCGCCGTAGATCGCGTTTTGACCGAGGATTTGTTCAATCCTTAGCAACTGGTTATATTTAGCGACACGATCCGTGCGACTGAGGGATCCTGTTTTAATTTGCCCAGCATTGGTTGCAACGGCGATGTCCGCAATGGTGGAGTCCTCGGTCTCTCCGGAACGATGGCTGATGACGGCGGTGTAATTGTTGTCCTGCGCCAGTTCGACCGCATCTAATGTCTCTGTCAGTGATCCGATTTGATTCACTTTCACAAGGATCGAATTCGCGACCCCTTCTTTGATGCCCCTGCTGAGGAACTTGGTATTGGTGACGAACAGATCATCCCCAACCAATTGCACTTTGCTGCCCAATTTGTCAGTCAGAAGTTTCCAAGTGGCCCAATCGTTCTCCGCGCACCCGTCCTCGATGCTAATGATCGGGTATTTACCCGTGAGTTCAGCATAGAAATCGACCAACTCCGCGCCGCTCAACTTGCGTCCACTGCTTTTCTTGAAAACGTAATTCCCGCTTTTCGCATCATAAAATTCTGAGGAGGCGACATCCAGAGCGAGGAAAATCTGTTTTCCAGCCTTGTAACCCGCGTCCTTCGTTGCTTGGAGAATCACCTCGATAGCCGCTTCCGCGCTGTCGAGTTTAGGAGCAAAACCGCCTTCGTCACCCACCGCAGTGCTGAGACCTTTTTTCTTCAACACTCCCTTGAGGGCATGAAAAATCTCGGTGATCGCCTGCAATGCCTGCGAAAAATTATTAAAGCCTTTCGGCACGATCATGAATTCTTGAAAATCAATCGGGGCATCAGAATGCGCTCCCCCGTTGATCACGTTCGCCATGGGAACAGGCAGAACTTTGGCGTTGGTGCCACCCAGATATCGGAACAGCGGTAACCCAACCACTTCGGCTGCGGCTTTGGCATTCGCCAACGAAACCGCCAGAATTGCGTTTGCGCCTAGCGCGGATTTTGTCTCTGTTCCGTCCAGAGCCAACATGGTGCGGTCAACCGTCAACTGATCGAGTGCATCCAGTCCTTCCAACTCTGGCAGGATTTTGTCGGTCACATTCTTGACCGCTTTCGAAACGCCTTTACCGACATACCTTTTCGCATTGCCATCCCGCAATTCCAACGCTTCATGCTCCCCGGTGCTCGCTCCCGATGGCACCGCTGCACGCCCCATCGCTCCACTCTCAAGAATAACATCAACCTCCACGGTGGGATTACCCCGGGAATCCAGAATTTCACGAGCCCGAATGTCAGCAATAATACTCATAAATCAATATCAAAAAGTACAAAAAACAGCCGCTCACTATACCTGTGGCGTCTTTCGTGACAATCCCTTTTCCGCTCTTATTTCTGAGCTGCCTTTTTTTCTTTAAACACCATGGACGCCGAATTGAGACAGTAACGCAACCCGGTGGGTTTAGGGCCGTCGTTGAATACGTGTCCCAGATGGGCATCGCATCGAGCGCAAAGGATCTCAAACCGTCTCATCCCGTGACTATTATCGGCGTGAGTCACAACGTTCTCCTTGGCGATCGGTGCAAAAAAACTAGGCCACCCCGTCCCAGAATCAAATTTCGCAGATGCGGAGAACAAGGGAAGATCGCAGCAAATACACGTATAATGCCCCGGCTTTTTGTGGTCGTGAAAAATTCCGCAAAACGCGCGCTCGGTTCCTTTACCGCGAGCGATTTGATATTGTTCAGCCGTCAACATTTTGCGCCATTCCGCATCCGGTTTCACGACTTTATTGGTTTGTGCCGCAGGCAAAACGTCGCCGTGATCATTCACGAAACAGACTGAGACAGTTTTCGAATTCATGTTGGTTGCAGCTGCGAAAGTTTCGAATCCCCAAATCAGGCTCGCCAAGAAAACGATCAGGTTCACCGTATTCCTGCTACTCCGGTGAGTCATGGCAGAGGATCCGATAAACATTTTCCAATTTGGACTCTTCGAGAATTGTGACATAAATGGTCAAGTTTTACGGTTGACTTAAGTTACTCGACAAACGAATCGGCGCAACGCCTTTTGCTAATCCGCCCTCAAGCGATAAAACTGTTGGTCTGCGGCAGTTTCTAACGGAGCCCGAATGAGCAAAACCTGACCCGTTCCAAGGTTTGTGGAAACTGGACTCCAACTCATGGGGGAACTAAGTCGCTTTGTCCCCTCGAGGATGTAAGTTATCCCAGCCACAGACGTGACTTTAAGTTCAAGCATCCCCTCTTTCACGAGCGGTGGATCAATAAGAATGGGGCCTCCAGATTTCACGACTAAGGTTCCGTTGGAGTGTAACTCACGGGTGTCCCAAACGAGCCCTTCTCCCGGTGGAGTAAGGACGGAGAGATCAAAAGATCCACTGAATCCGTTGGCTATAAATGGTTTGATCTTGTCTCCCACAATCAGTGGGGATCCGAGATTGGTCACACACAATCTTCCACCGAATTGGAGCATTCCGGCGACCTCAATTTCATCGATCAGGACTTCAGCACCATTCTTCCTGACCTCGACCAGAGTAAGACCCACAAGCGTCAGATTATTACCAAAGCGGAGATGTCCGACACCTGTGCCAGCAGAGACAGTCCCCATGATGATTGTATCCCCCGCGACAGTGCCATCACCCGACAGGTTCTGCTGAGATCCGCACATAAACTGTTCAGGCAAGGATTCAGCATCCAACAACGCCCCAGCCTGGACATTGATTTGGCGGCTCCCTGCCAATGCATTTCTATTGAGCAACTTCAGCGTTCCCCCAGAGATCAGAGTTGAGCCTCCGAACGAATTGCTCCCACGGAGCGTTAGCGTTCCAGTTCCCACCTTGGTCAAACCTCCAATCCCTGAAACTGCACCCGAAAGATCCAAGGACTCGTTCACATTGAAAACAAGGGGGCTTTCCCCCAGCTCGATCGATCCATTCCAGTTTAACATGCCTGACTCGTTTGTGACCGTTTGCCCAGTGAGAAATCTCGAAGCTATTTCCCACGTGTTATCACCCATGCTGATCAAACCTCCACGCAACTCCAGTGGTTGGCCGCTCAATCGGAACCCCCCGTTTTTGATCACCACAGATCCCACAACCCTCAGCAAATCGTTCGCATTCGTCTGCTGTTTGAATCCCTCAAAAACCAACGGTGCACCTTCCAACGGTGCAGTTCCGCTCCAGCTCACCCCATCGCTCCACATGGCTTGCCCGTTTCCGCTCCAAACCGTGGTGATGGGTTTGATGAGTTGAATCTGAACCGTCACGTTGGTTGTTTTTCTTGGGTAGAGATCGCCAAACCCCGAGTCCTGAGCTTGGATCGTGAGGCTAAAAAGTGGTGGCTCTTGCAACTCTAAAAGACCTGCATTCGCTACACGCAAAACACCCGTCTCAGGGTCGATTCCGAAAGTCCCGCCGGAGTTCCCGGCCAATATCTTGTAGGCGATCGGATCGGCCACACTATCTTTGGCGAGCAAACTCGTCACGACGAAGCCGTTGGTGGACGTCGAGGGGAGTTGCACTGTTTTACCCGTCAATTCCGGCGCATAATTGAGGTCAATGGGTGTTAAGTAAGAACGATCGATCACCGTCGGAGATGAAATGCTACCGCTCACCCAACCCACCGAAAGATGGTCGTGGCCGAGTCCTGTTTTGTGGATCGCATCGAGATACACCGTCCGACCAGCCGTCAGAGAAATCGGCAAAGATTTCTGTGAAGGGAATGCGAACCAATCTTGATAATCCGTCTCGCTGCTTACCGAGGCGATCGCCGTTGCCAACGCTGTGTTAGTTGCAGGCCCGTATCGGAGCGAACTCCCATCGCTCGAGGCAACATAGAAATGATACGAGGCTGTATCAGGCGGCGTCACAAACCCGCGAATTCGTGAACCATAACTTTCTAAAAAATCTTCTCCAGTTTCGAACGATTCAATCTCTCGCAGTATATCAGGCCGTTTCGGGTATTTTCCCAACTTCGTGAGATCCACAACCGCCCCACCGCTTCCAATGTTGGTCCAGATTTCTTGTCGGAGCGTTGTCGTAGAAATGACATCCGGCGCGACCAGCCGAATCGTATTTGTCGTGAGACTCGATCGACTTGGCGAGCCATTGTCAGCGACCACGACCTGAAGCACGAATAGCGTCTGATTGATGCTCGCTAACTTCGCCTCATCCACCATCCGGACGATCCCATTGGTGGGATTCAGTTCAAACAACCCATCGTCATTCCCTGAGAGACATTTAAAACTGAGCACGTCCGCAGGGTTCACGTCTGTTGCGCCCACCACGCCCACCTGACTTCCAAAAATCGCGTCCCGATGGAGAGCCGTCGTGAAACCTTTTGTGCGTGGCGTGTAATTCAAAGCCATCGGTGCGAGATACCGGCCGGGAATCACCTCGCGGCTGATCCCAGCACTCACACATTCCCAAGCCACCGCGATATGATCGTTGCCATCGCCCTCCTTCATTCTCGCTTCGATATAATAAGCCTGACCAGCCACCAGCGAACGCAGCCCCGATTGTTGGGATGGGAATTGGGTCCACTCTCGCACTCCAACCGCTTGGCTTACCGTCGCAATTCGCGTGTTCGTCGTGTGGTTCGTCGATGTGCTCATCAACAATTCACCCGCATCATCCGTCGCGATCCAAAAACGGTAATTACCCGTCGCAGGCGGCATCACGTAACCCCTCAACACCGTCCCGTAATCGTCGCCCTGCTCCGATTTTCCCTCGAACAACAACACCGGATTCTCAAACGCGGGGTTATAGGGAAAAACCCCTGTCGCGCGGATCAGCTCCACCAACGCGGTTCCGTTGATATTGGTGTAAACGGCCTGATTGATCGTCCCGGGTCGAAGCGGCCCCGGATTCGGTATCACCACGATATTCACCATCGCTGTCGAGACCAACGCCGTCGGCAAACCCTGATCAGAGACCCTCACCATCAGGGCATAAGAATCTTTTTCCTTTACCTTGAGATCCCCAACGACCTTCAGAGCACCCGACTGTTCGCCAACAGAAAACATCCCGTTCGTATCCCCGCCTACGATCGAAAAAATGAGTGAATTCCGAAAGTCAGGATCGGTGGCCGTCACGTCTCCCAAAACAATCCCCTCTTGAGTGTGCTCAAAAACCGACGTGTCGAAACCGACGATCACCGGTGCCTCATTCACATCCGTCAACGTCACCACAACACGGCGATTGCCCTCCAACACCTGATGATTGGAGACGTCCGTGATCGAGACAAATAACTCGAACTGAACAGGGAACTGGCTTCCCAATGCCAACTGCTCATAATCCAACGCAGAGGCGTTCGCGACCGATAATTGCCCCTGTGAATCAATCGAAAATGCCCCGCTCAAATTGCCCGAGTCGATCGTATAACCCAGCGAGATCCCTGTGGGATTGTCGAAGGGAACGACTCCGAGGACCACTCCGTCTTGGGTATTCTCGGGAACACTAAAACGCGTTGCAGTCTTGGCACCTGTGATTGATCCTGAAATTTTAAAATAACCCAAACTTCCATACGACGAAAACCCGTCTGTCGCCGCATTTCGCCGACCGGCTCCTTTGATCTGCAACGTATATGAACCCGCAGGGATCGTTCGCACCACTGTCGCAAACAACGTCGTCTGCGGGTTGCTCGTCGATACAAGCACATCATTCGCGTCATACAACGACGCTTGAATTGCCAAATTCCCCCAATCCCCCACCGGATCCACCCTCACATTCACGCTCCCACCCGTCGTCGTAAACCGAAACCCATCCACGTCCCCCGTCCGCTCGATCACGCCTTCCCCTTTCACCGTGCGATTCGCAAACACCTCGAGATACCTTGCCGTGCTCAACGTGTCTCCGGTGTCATCCTCTCGATAATCCACCACCTCATTCTGCGACGTGATGATCGCCAAATCGTCCTGCTCATTATTCGCGTCCGAGTATTCCCCCTTACTCCATTGCGAAACATTTTTATCATACCCCACACCCATGATCGGCGCCCAACCGATCGCTCCCACCCCTTGCCCCTCGTAATACTCCGTATGCACAGCCCCCACATCCGTGCCGTCATGACTCAGCCCAAGACAATGCCCCAACTCATGAGAAATCGCCTCCGCCGAAGCCTTACCCACCGGATTGAACACCCAACATGGAGTATCTCCCGACCAATTAAACGAACCAATCATCGCCACACCCCCTGCGCCCGGTGCCGCAGTCACCGTCGAAGTCACGATCACCCGTTGCCGATTCCCTTCCACAGCATTTTGAAACACCTTCAAATCCGTCGTCACATTCACATTAAACGGCAAGAAATCCTCAGAAACCCGTTTCCAAACATCCCGGATCTCCCCGTTACTCGCGTTGGGCTTCGCATACGCAATCCCTCCCCATGTCGGCGTGTAACCCCCTCGATAATCGATATAAAGAACCCCCTTAGCCCCCGGCAAACTCTCCAGCGGAATAATCCCCGCCTGATACTCCGGGATCGGAACCACAGGGTAAGCACTCGGATCCAGCGGCGGCACCTCAGCAACCGTTGACGCAACACTCCCAGCAGGAGGAGGTGGAAACCTTGAGCAAACCGCCTCCTCCAACAACCGCTCCACCAAAACCGATTCCCCCGGCCTCCCGCTCGGCTCAATCCGGTAAGCCTTCCCCAACGCGGGAATCTCCACCAACCCCACCGTGCCACCTGCCTTACCTAAGAACGATTGCGTTTGAAAAAAGAACCTCCCGCGCTTCGGCGAATCTAAAACCCCATCCACCCGAACCACCTCGCCCCCTCGATATTCCAATCGACGAATCTTTCCCGTGGCCCATTCCCCATTCACCAACTCGAACCGCAATAATCCGCCCGCTATAGACCCACGCAAGGAGGTTAAAAAATCAGAATCCCACAGTCGGTGGCGATTCGGAGTGGAGAGCGGTTCCCGAATTTCTACAGCCCTCAATGTCCCCAGCGGAGAGCCAGAAAAGACACCGAGAGCCAAGAGTCCGCAAAGCAGGGCAAAAGTTCGCTTCAAGGGATTGAGTTACCCCACCCACACTACCCTCCCAGCCCACGAAGACCAGCCCGTTTTTTTCACGACACCCACCCCCGACGGCTTAATTCGTTAATTCGTAGGGTTCACAACCAGAAACCGATCCCTCCAGTCGGCATGGCTTCGGGGTATCCGCCTTATCTTGAACCTAGCTTGCAATCCAAGCCGTTCCCATCCATAACTCTCAGGAACAAGCCTTCTATGAACTACCACGACATCATCACGATCGAACCCGGTAAGCGCGGCGGACGCCCTTGCATCCGCCGGATGCGCATCGCCGTCGGGGATGTGCTGGGTTGGCTGGCGGCAGGCATGTCGCATCAGCAGATCCTCGAAGACTATCCCGAACTGACCGAAGCCGACATCCGCGCCTGCCTCTCCTTCGCCGCCGACCGCGAACGCCGACTCGTCGCCTTGGCATGAAGCTGTTGTTCGACCAGAATCTTAGCTACAAACTCTGCCAACAACTGGCCGACCTTTTCCCCGGTTCAACCCAAGTGCGGCTTCAACAACTCGACCAAGCCGACGATCTGAAAGTGTGGAGTTACGCCAAAATGAACGGGTTTCTTGTGGTGACCCAAGATTCAGACTACGCGGATATGGCGGTACTCTTCGGTCCTCCACCCAAGGTCATCTGGCTGCGAGGTGGCAACCGACCGACCTCCGAGATTGAAGCCCTGCTCCGCCAGCATGCCGGTGAAATCAACGCACTAGCACAAGACAACCAAGCCAGTTGCTTAGAGCTCTACTAGACCCCTCCTCCCTCCTCCCCATGGACCGTCTGGGGGGTTACGAATTAAACGAATGAACGAATAAAGCCCCCCTCGGCACCCATACCCGCCGACTTTATTCGTTCATTCGTTTTATTCGTAGGGGTCCCCACCCAGAATCCTGCTCCCCCGAAGACTTTATTCGTTCATTCGTTTAATTCGTAACCCCTCCAGCCGGGTTTTTCGACGGTTGACGACATTTTCTGCTCTAAAAAGACGTTTAGGAGTTGCCTTTAAGAACTATTTGGTGTTTCTTTGTGGTGTAGGGGGCAGTGGATCATTCCATGATCGCCTTCTTTAGTAGAAAAAACCTCTAGAAATACCCTCCTAGAGGGGGCCACCCCTATTCTCAAATTCTTATAGAATATTGAGCGAGATAAAGAGATAAACCAACCCGCCTGCGGCGGTGTTGTGGTTCCTTGAGATCACCGCGTGATCTTAAAAGTTATCCACCTCCTCCGTCGCCTGAGTCACTATGATCCCACCCCATTCGACGCTGGAACCGCCGAAGGCTTGGTAGGAACTGTTGGGCTAGTTTTTTATCTTCCTCGGTGTCATCCCTGTCCTTGGATGTCCTTAAAAAACCTCGAGGTTCCAGTATAAGCCTCCAAATAAGTCCCGTTTGTGCCTTTCCGCAAATCGAAGTGGCGGTGCCGCAGGATGTTGTGTGGGTTACGAAATAAACGAATGAACGAATAAAGTCCGCCGTTGAAATCAACTTCACCACACAGGGTCACGATCTACCCAGCCTTTCCCAGCCATCTAAAAAATGAGGCTGTCCGTCGCGTCAATAATAGATTAGATTCGATGGAATGAAACCGCTTTCTGCTAGGAAAACACCAACAAAGCAACCTCGCTCACGGTGGATCCAAGGGGGCGGTGGTGATGCGGTTATTTCCAAAAACGAGGCGGATCAGTTCACCGATGGGCTTCTACAAATCGCCGCACGCATCGAAGGGTTGCCGCCTGATTTCGCCACGAACCACGACCATTACCTGCACGGCATTCCTAAAAAGTGAAACCGGTCTTCGCCGACACGTTCTTCTTTTTTGCGATCCTCAACCGCAACGATCCGGTCCATTCTCTTGCCATTAGTTACAGCCGTAATACCCGTTTACTTCGTATCACCACGGACTGGATTATCACGGAACTCGCCGACGGTTTAAGCCGGTCGGTCAATCGCGAGAGATTCATGGATCTCTACCGCCACATTCAACTCAGCCCAGCCATTCAGGTCGTACCTGCCTCTCGCCCCTTGCTCGAAGAAGCCATTGCGCTTTACGGCTCGCGCCCGGACAAAGATTGGTCTTTGACCGACTGCGTCTCTTTCGTAGTGATGCGCGATGAAGGCATCACCCGAGCCCTCACCGCAGATAAACACTTCGAGCAAGCCGGCTTCACAGCCTTGCTTAAATAAAGACCATCGCCTCTGCAGCATCGACCCGGTCCGGTGTCGCGGACGTTGTCAACAGGTTGAACTGCAACCCCACGCGTTTGGGGGGTTACGAAATAAACGAATGAACGAATAAAGTCCCTTTGAGATCGAACGTTAACCGGTGGTTGATTCGGGGGGTCCAAATGGGTACTTGCGATCACCCTCCAAGCCGGTGTAGTCTTTCCCTGTAGAAGATCCGGTAGCCGATGTGGCGGAATTGGCAGACGCGCTAGACTCAAAATCTGGTGTCTTTACAGACGTGGGGGTTCGAGCCCCTCCATCGGTACCATAGTTAGTATCCAAAATCCTTTCAGGTGAAGCGGTGGGTTCGGTCACTGCTTCGATGCATTCGGTTCCATTGTCCTTCTTTCTAACACCAAATCTCAACCCGTTCTTCCCACCCGCACTCTTGCAAGCCGCTTTGTCCCTGTTATAGTTGAGTCAAGTTGGCACACATCCGGTGCCAAACCCGAGCGTAATCATGATCCGATCTTTCGCCTTCACCACTCAGGGTAAGTTGCACAGTCAGGATATCGATCTGTTCCTGATGCCCACATTGCTAGCCGATACCAACCTGTTTCTCTGGGTTGATCTGGATCAAGCACCCGAGGCCGATGCCCGACGCATTCTTGAGGGTGTCTTTCATTTCCATCCGCTCACCATCGAGGATTGTCTCCAAGTTTCTGCCTCTCCCAAAGTGGATGAGTATCATCCCAAGGAAGGTGATCGGTTTTCACCTCATTTGTTCATGGTGATCCACGCGGTAGATTACAGTCGGCGAGACGGTGTTTTCGCGACGAGTGAGCTCAATTTTTTCTTAGGCAAGAATTTCCTAGTCACCTATCACGATGTCCCACTGCGGAGCGTGCAATTGACAGCGGAACGTTCGGTCCACGGAACCATTTTGCTCGCACGCGCTCCCGACCGTCTGGCCCACAATCTTCTGGACGCCATTGCCCAAAACTACAAACCCGCCTTGGACGAACTCGCCGTCGAAATATCGGACCTCGAACAGGAAGTCATCCAAGCCCCCCATCCCCGAGTTCTCACGCGGATTATCCAACTTAAAAAAGAGGTCTTGCACCTTCGCCAGATTATCGGCCCGCAGCGCGAAGTCATGGCCCGCTTTGCAGGAGGAGAGTTTAAGTTAATCCGGCCTCATTTGGTGCCTTATTACAGAAACGTTTACGACTCGCTCTCGCAGATTTCCGAACTGGCGCACAGCTACACCGACAGCATTTCCGGCTTGCTCCAAGTCTATCTCAGCATGTCCTCCAATCAGACGGCTGAAGTGGTGAAACTCCTCACCCTCATCACGATCATCACCACGCCCCTGATGATGATCGGCACATGGTATGGGATGAATTTTAATGGGATGCCCGAACTGTCAGCGAAGTATGGCTACGTCATTGCGGCCATCCTGACGATTGTGACGACGGTCGCAACTTACTGGTATTTTAGAAGAAAAGGTTGGCTCCGCTGATCCCTCCTCCATGCCTCCCCGGAAATCTAACTTCCTCGACAAAGTCTTAACGCGAATTGGGCGGCTCGACACCCAAGGGTTGCAAACGGTTGTTGAGCATCTAGCCCGCGAACGAACGTTTCTCGAGACCCTCTTCAATGTGATTGAGGACGGCGTCCTAGTGACCGACGAACAGGGAAGAATCCTTTACCATAACGACGCGGTGACACGCATTCTCGGTTGGCAAAAACCCCAAGTCGAAGGAGAACCCATCCAACGCCATTTTCCGGGCCTTGATTGGGAACGCATCTCTCGAGTCGATGCCGAGGGAGGTTCTCGGGTGATCCGTCAGGAATTTGAAATCGATTACCCTCGACGCCGTTACCTCAACCTCTATGCCGCACCTCTCGATGGAGAACGCAGTGGCAGTTCAGGCGTGGCTCTCATCCTTCACGATGCGACCGAGGCCCGCCAACGCACCGCCGAGGCCATCGAAACGGAGCGTGTCCAAGCCTTAACGCTGCTCGCCGCGAGTGTTGCCCACGAAATTGGTAACCCGTTAAATGCGCTCGCGATTCATCTGCAATTGATGGAACGGCAGATTAAAAAACTGCACCAAACTACCGCCGCCCCAGCCCCTAAGAAAAAGGGACTCAGGTTCAAATCAATTCTCACGGATCCTCCGCAACCAGACGACGACCCGAAGCAAGCCCTATTCAAATTGGATTCCTATCTCCAAGTCGCCAAGGGAGAGATCACCCGACTCGATTATATCGTCACCCAATTTCTCTCAGCCCTGCGACCGAGCCCGCCTCAATACTCAAAAGTCTCCCTCAACGATATCGTCCGCGAAACTTTTGAACTCCTACAACCTGAAATCCTCAACCGAGGCCAGCGGACCGTCCAAAATCTCCACGCCCAACTTCCAGCCGTTTTCCTCGATCCATCCCAGATCAAACAAGTCTTGGTGAACATCACAAAAAATGCGATGCAAGCACTCTCTCGGGATGGGGTCATCACCGCGCAAACCGGCGTCGCGGGAGAAGGAGTCTGGGTTGCTATTTCTGACACTGGGCCCGGGATTCCTCAGGAACAAATCAACCGAATTTTTGAGCCGTTTTATACCACAAAAAAGAAAGGCTCAGGACTGGGACTAATGATTGTCCAACGCATCGTCCGAGACCATGGGGGACGCATGGATTTGGAGAGCCACTCAGGGCAGGGCACCACCTTCCGGATTTGGTTCCCATCCGGAGAAAAACGCCAGCGCATCCTTCCGCCAAGCCCGCCGTCTTCGGACGATTCTCTCCCACCATGAACCCTGCACTCCTCATTGTTGACGACGAAAAGACCCAACGCGAAGGGCTGAGAGCAGCTCTCGAGGATCATTTTGATATCTACCTCGCCGACTCCGCCGCCAGTGCCATCCAATTACTCGAACAAGAAAACTTCGATGTGATGCTGACGGATTTCCGCATGCCCAACGAAGACGGGCTGAAGCTGATCTCACGCGCCAAATCGCTCCCTCATCCCCCCATCTGTATTTTGATGACGGCTTACGGTTCCGAAGAAATCGCGGTCAACGCCATGAAACAGGGGGCCGATGACTACATCCCCAAAGGCAAGATGCAGATTGATGAGCTTGAATTTAGAATCAAGCGCGCTCTAAGACAGCAAAAGCTGGAAACCGAAAATGTCGCCCTTCGCGTTCAGCTCGATAAACGATTCGGTCTAGAGAACATCATCGGCGAATCCCCCGCGATGCGGGAAATCTTTGAGATCGTTCGGCAAGTCGCCCCCAGCCACGCCAGCATCTTGATCCAAGGCGAAAGCGGCACCGGAAAAGAACTCATCGCCAAAGGCATCCACCAACTCAGCACGCGAGCGCGAGGTCCACTCATCACCGTCCATTGCGGTGCGCTGCCCGCAAACCTGCTTGAGAGCGAACTGTTCGGACACGAGAAGGGAGCCTTCACCGGCGCACACGAACGTCGGATCGGTCGCGTTGAACAAGCCCAAGGCGGCACTTTGTTTCTGGATGAAATCGGAGAAATCGATGCAACCACCCAAATTAAACTCCTCCGCATTCTTGGCGAACGGACATTTGAGCGCGTCGGTTCCGGGAAAACCCTTCAAGCCGATGTCCGAATCGTTTCCGCCAGCAACAAAAACCTAGAACAAGCCATCAAAACCGGTTCGTTTCGCGAGGATTTATTTTACCGTCTCCGGGTCATCCAAATCAACCTCCCGCCACTCCGTGAACGGGTGGGGGACATTCCGTTGATTGCTAAAGCTTTTCTGAAAGAATTCAGCCGAGAGAATTCAAAGAGTATTACGGATTTCGAACCCGAAGCCATGGACGCAATTCTCAGTTACCCATGGCCCGGGAATGTCCGGGAACTACGGGCCGCGTTAGAGCATGGGGTGGTGCTTTGCCGACGAGATCGCATCGCGTTGCGTGATTTGCCGGCCTCAATACGCCCCGGCTCCGCCAGCCAAAACGTGAAGCCACTCGCAGTTCAGGCACCTCAAATCGAGGCTGGTCTGAGCGTCCACGAGGCCGAAAAACAACTGATCACCAGAGCTTTGCAGGAATCTGCTGGAAACAGAACCCTTGCTGCGACTAAGCTCGGAATCAGCCGACGAACCTTGCACCGGAAACTACACGTGCACAGGTTGGAAGAGTTTTAATATCTTATGATGCCAGGGTTACAGGAGTGGATTCACCAATTGGAAGAAGGAATTTGGGTTCAACGGCTTAAGCTGGTATCCATCTGGCTTGGGCTTGCGGCATTCATCACGTTTTACAACGTTCGAGAATTCAAAAACTTCAGCTCCCCAGAGGCCATGGATGCCGCCCAAGTCGGCCGCAACCTAGCTGAAGGCCATGGCTTTACGACCCGTTACATCAGGCCATTAAGCGTGGCGCTTCTCCAAGCGAACCGAGGCGAGGCAGGGCACGGCTTAGGGGGGTTCCACCCTGATATTGCCAATGCCCCAGTCTATCCGACAATCCTCGCGGGCTTGATGAAGGTGCTGCCTTTCACCTTTGAGATTAAAGATGCAGATAAATTCTCGCGATATCAGCCTGAAATGATCATCGCAGTTTTCAATCAATGCTTATTCTTAATCCTACTCATCTCAGTTTTCCACCTTGCAAAAACCCTCTTTGACTCCCCCGTTGCTTGGTTGGCAACGGTTTCCCTCGGTGCCTCAAATCTCTTTTGGCAGTTCTCAGTCTCGGGTTTACCCACCATTTTCCTCGCCCTCATTCTTTGCTGGATCGTCTCGCTCCTACTCCATTTGAACCACCGGAGTCAGGACGAAACAACCCCTACCTCCAAGTTCCTTCAACTCGGTCTAGGCATCGGGGCCTTGTTGGCCGTCGCAGTTTTGACTCGTTACTCACTCCTAGTGCTCGTTCCGGTAGTCATAGGGTTTATCGCATGGATCGCCGGGACCCGCCGAGTCCCAGCAATCGTAGCCTGCCTAATCGTCTTCCTCGTGCTAATTTCGCCTTGGTTATCTAGGAATTATTCCCTCACCGGCACCCTTTTCGGCACCGCAGGATTCGCCATCAGCGAAGAAACCTCCGCATTTCCCGGCAATCGCCTTATCCGCTCATTGCCGCTAAACTTTGCAGCAGAACTGAATCGGCTCGGAATCGATGCGTATGGTCGCAAACTCTTTGTGGAACTCGCCCGGTTGATTCAGCAGGATCTCCCCCAAATGGGCGGAAGTTGGTTGAGCGCGTTTTTTCTTCCCGGTCTGCTCATTCCCTTTCGCAACGTGTTCCTGAACCGATTACGCTGGTTCCTCATTGCCGTAATCGCCGTTCTCCTTCTTACCCAAGCATTAGGAAAGACCAGCCTCACGACTATTTCTCCTGTCCTCAACGGAGAAAATCTCCTCGTCCTCATCTCGCCGTTTATTTTTATCTTCGGGAGTGCCCTCTTCTTCCTCTTATTGGATCAATTAGAATTCGAGTGGCAACCCACTCGCCCCATTCTCATTACCGGATTTGCGCTAATTTGCTCTGCTCCCCTGATCCTATCCCTTCTCCCCCCGAGATCCATCGCACTTTCCTACCCGCCATACCTCCCACCTGTGATTCAAAATACGAGCAAGTGGATGAACGAGAAAGAGTTAATGATGAGCGACATGCCATGGGCCGTGGCGTGGTATGGCAACCGGGATTGTGTCTGGACAACGCTCGATGCTGCCACCGACCACACCAGCGACTTTTATCGAATCAACGATTACATGCGACCCATCCAAGGGCTTTACCTCACTCAAATCACGATGGACACCAAGTTCCTTTCGGAGATGGTTAGAGGCGGTTCCGAAGGAGTCTGGGGACGGTTCGTCCTAGATTCACTCCTCCGAACCAATGTGCCTACAGGCTTCCCTTTAAAGCAGGCTCCCAAAGGTTTTCTGCCAGAACAATTATTCCTCAGCGACCGCATCCGATGGATCGCAGGCGAGAAGTAAAAACCATGCACCTCGGGGAATTAGAGGAGCATAATTTTTTTGAAAACACTTGTTGCGGAATTTGTGGGGTTGGCCGAGAATGTTAAAGAGTCACCTGAGGACATGCGATTTACTGCACTTTTGGCTGTGCCGTTTTAATAATTGACGAAGACGGCTCCTCATATTAGAAATCAGCAGGATTTATAGACGTAACAAGGGTTTGGGCAGAATGTTGATGAATCAGGAAAACAACGTATGAAACAATTGATCAAAATTGCCGGCGTCGCTGCGCTCGGTCTGGCTAGCTCCCAATCAGCACGCGCCGAGATGTCAGGTTCATCCGACGGCCCGAAAGCATGGAGCATTTCAGCCACCCTCCG
>SXQI01000008.1 GCA_005793025.1 Verrucomicrobiales bacterium | reverse complement strand
GAGACGCATCAGAACCATGTGCAGCTTTACGACCCGTCAGTCCTGTGAAAGAATCCTTTTCAGCGTTTTTAATCGAATGAACACCCACTGGAGTTCACGCCCGCTTTAACCTTTTACACAATATTCTTTACGCTACCGATCTCCGTGGGAACTGTTAAATCACACGGTGATGTTACGGCGGATGGAGCCCTCACCGCTTCTAGCGTAACAACAACAGGAACCAACGGGGTTAACGGAATTCTTCCGCCTTATGTGATCGATGTTGGCACTAAGACTAAAACAACTGCAACTACCGTTAACATATCACCCTTAATTGTTGAACAATATTTGGGTGGAAAACGTGGAGGTAGAATTCGAATCAACATGTCGCAAAACACAACTGATTCTGTGAAACACAACGAATTCACAATTCTAATGGAAGATATTTTTGAAGGTAATAATCTGAACCCGGGGCGGACTATCTCCGCGTATTCCCTAGCTGGACTGATCCAAACAACCATAATAAATCCGGTGGGTACGAACCCGCCGAATACCTACCTCGGAACCGTTGCCTCTGCGGCAACGCTGTCCGTAACGATTGGCCTTTCGGGCAACAGCTACGGGCTCTCAGTTTCTGCTGAGCCAAATTGGTCCGGGACGGTTATCCTTTACAACTTTTAAGCTCCAATCCATGTGAACCAGTCTCAACCCAATTTGCTACCTCGTGGGGATGTTATTCGTCCCCTTGGTGTTGAATCCTCGTTACCTAGGTTAAATAACACTAAACGATTGACGGGGCGGTGTTTCGAGCCGTTAGGTCTGGATCGCCTTCGGTTCCTCCACTCGGCACATCTTTAAATATGAAATTTTTTGTGCGTTTCCTGAGTTTGTTCATCCCCCTCTGCTCACTCTCTGTGGGGGCCGTCACCATCCAATTTGACCAAGAGGCGGTGCTTTACTCGATTAACTACAGCCGAGGGATCAATTTTCATTCCAAACGAGGATTACCGATTTCGGGGACGGTTAATACACCCACGGGTTCCGATGGAAGACAACCCGCTCAACCTGCCGCGACACCGAATCAATTTCGAGGAGTGCTGGTCTTTGGAGGCTTAGTGGTTCCGAAGTTCTCGGGTCGGACCAGCCTCAATGGCAGCCTGAGTTACGTTAAAAATGCAGTGCAATTGGACTTGCCGCGCTCCACATCTGGCGTGAGGACGGTTGTGCTGAGGTCAGCTCAGGCAAGCCCAGCCTACTTGAGTCGGCAGGTAAGTTTTAGTTTTGGATCGCTCATCACGCCACCCGCTGTGGGGGCGGACGGGGTGCTATTAACAGGGATTACTCCTAAGGATTATTGGGTGGCGGAGCCGAATTCTGCAAACGCGCACGCGGGTGCGCCGTATTACTGGAGTCCTCATGCAGGCAGTGTGTTTGCCACCCAACCCGGGATGATACAAATCAAATGGAGGGCTGCCAAACCCTCGATAACGAAGCCTGCGGATTTCGACTCGAATCCCGCACGCTATGATTATACGTCGGGCCTCTATTATACGAATTACACCGTTGATTATGTTGTTTCCGGTAGTGCCGATAAAACGCCCCGTATGATTTATTGGACTGAAGCTTCATTCCAAACGACTGGCAAACCCGTGAACGTTCCCAGAGGTCGGGTGAACTCGGTTGTCATTGCCTACAATTCGACATTCCCAGAACGGGTGACCGCCGAGTATGTGGCACCCGGTCAGTCGGAAATGGTTACGACGAACCGACTCGATGAACTCCGAACCTTGTGGTTTGATTCCAGCCAAATGCAAATTTTCGCCCATAACATCGAAGGGCGCGTTTTTGTTGAGCTGCTCGGAGAATACCTCGGCGGTGGGCTCTACAGCCATCTGGGTTATGAGATCGTGGATGTGGTTCAGCAGGCGGTTCCTTGGGATCAGACTGCAGAACTCGGCGAGGTGCTGACTCCAAGCACTGACAACGTGGAGGATACCGCTCTCGTGCCAGAACCCGTGCTCGTCGGGGGAATTCAACCCTTTCTCTTCCAGCATAATATTGTGGGAACCGATCGGACTGAGTTTTTCGCAACCCGCGAATCGATCAACCTGAATGATGTGCTTGTCCATTGGTTGGAAACGGGAAACCAAGGCTTGCGTTGGCCTCGCCTCTATTCTCGGTACAAGCTGGTCTGGCCTACCGATGTCGCCAAGTACAGTCATTACGTCCGCCCAGACGTGGGAACAAAGAATCAATCAAAGCTGACTGCGGTATCGTTGCCGAGTGAGAACTTACCTTTTATTCAATATCAGGACCCGCTGGACAAACCTCGAGCTCAGCTCACCGAGACCTTCGGTTTTTATACCCATTTAGATCAGGCAAACCCGGTGCACCGCACCCTGCTACGTTTGTCTGCTGGGGATGAAGTGGCCTTCCTGCGAGTGTTTTCATGGTTGGACGGATCACTCAAACAACCCGCAAGTTTTGTCGGGACATTGGCAACAAATTTGACCGGTTGGGACTCTGCGAGTCGCAACTTTAGTTGGAATGAGGCGAACTCACCCCTCACTCCAGTAGCCCCTCGTATTATTTCTGCAACAGTGAATGTGGGGGATCGATTGTTGGCACCGTCGAACGAGTTAGGGGCTTCGGGTGCCTACCTTGGTGGATATATTTTACAATCTGCTGGGAATTCGTTTCACCCGGGTGCCTATGTTGATCCGTTTGTGAGTGGAATTGAGAAGGCGAGTCAGGGAGCGATCATCCCCGTGAATGCGATCCCCGGCCAAAACAATCTGGAAGTATGGTGGTATCGACAGAGCTCAACCAACGCAGTGATGAATCTGTTGAACGGGTTTAAACCGATTTACTGGCCTGCGGTGATCGGCCGCTACACGTTAGCTTGGCCAGCGGGACAGAGTGAAATTGTCTTGGCCAGCAATGCTGGCAGCGGCGCGTTGAGTAGTCTAGAGGCCAAAGGATCCATTTATGTCCAGAATGATCCTGCTAAGGTCGGATACAATCCTAATGAGGAACACGCGTTGATGTCGGGCGGCCAAGCCTATGCCCTTCGAGATGATTTAAATCGGGTAGCCTCCACGTCTCCAGCAGTCTTGACAGGTGAGGGAACTACGTATTCATCAGCTCCTTACGTGTTATTGGATTACACGGGCTCAGACGGACGACCTTCGATGAAGGCTTTCAAGGTGTTGCGCGAAAAACCTCAGGCTGGATTAGTGTTTGATTACATCGTGACTGCAGGAGGGAATGTGGATCGCTCGGGCGCGGGTCGAGTCTTGCAGGCTCCCATGCCCTTACCCTTGCTAGAAGCCCCGACGGAATTCGTCTCCGTAGACTTTGGTGCGGTCACCACTAGTACGCTGACGAATTACAACACCGAACCCTCGGCAGCCGCAGGTGACTTCCCGGACGGTTGGAGTCCTTCCATGACCAATATTTATCCAAACTATGCGAAATTCACCTATCGCGATCGGAAGCAAAACTTTTGGGTGTTACGAGGGTTGCATGCCGGTCTGCCAGCACTCCAAGCGGGAACCTACAATTCTAGCAACAACACGTTTTCAACGTTGCTTCCAGCAGCCACCGCCGTCAGGAATCAGCCGTTTCATTACACGATCCATCTTTCGCGTCAGGCCGACACGCTCATTATCAACACGGCGGATGGTTCGGCGTTGCCAACGGGCCTGAGGTTTGGAAGCACCAATGGCCTAGTGATCACCGG
>SXQI01000051.1 GCA_005793025.1 Verrucomicrobiales bacterium | reverse complement strand
GAATCTTCAGGGGTTCGACGGAAGATCAGGATCGGCCGGTTCCGGTATTCATCGAGGACGGCATGGGAGAATTGGGTGTTCAGGAAATCAGCCAATAACCATGATTCGACTCCTTCAACTTCACAGACTTGGATGGTTTTTTCGATCTGCCCGAAATAGGTATGAGTGGCGGCGATTAGGACACCGTTGGCGGAGTGGCGGTGCATCGCTTCTACGAGATCCTCTACGGAATGGTCGTTGATATCGAACTGGGCAACGATCGTGATTTCCTCGGATTTTTCCTTTTTCAGATCATCGAGAAGTTTTTGGCCATCCGCCTTGGTTCCCACCAGAATAAACCGTTTTTGCCATTGAGCACTCCCTAGTTTTGAGCTGCGGTAATACCGGAACCCTTCTTCTTTGAGCATGAGGAGCAGGAGGCTCATCGGACCGAAAAGGATGATGACGGTTCTGGAAAGGTCCTGTTTTGTCAGGATCAAAATGAAGCTGACAAGGAGGACGAAAATCAGGGCAGTTTTTCCGGCTCCCCATGCCAAGCGTAATCGTGAAGGGGAGACCGATCGTTCGTAGAAACCTTGTGTTTCTAGTAGGAAGGGACCTAGGGGAAAAATTACTACCAACAGCCACAGCCAGACTGAGAAGGGGCGGATAGCAGGGGATCCATCGAACATATTCACCGCCCAATCTGGCAGCTCTGAATGAATTCTGAGGAAATGTGCGAGGAATAACCCGAGGCAAAAAATGAGCCCATCCAAGGCTTTATTCACTCGGACGAAAATCTGTTTTTTGCGGCGGAGCATGGTGTGTCGGACTAAGGTGTCGCGATCTCTAACTGCGCGATACTTTTCCCCGGCTCTTGTGTATCAAGGCCTCGCTCCGTCCTTAATTGAGGACCTGGTGAGATCTGAAACTCCGGAACGGTCAAGGCCATCACTTGCTTCATCCGTTCAAAAATGGCGTCTTCGGTGCCGGGGTAACAGACAGAAAAGTAAGTGATATAGGCCCATCGTTGCAAGGTGTTTGATGTCAACATGTCCTTGGCCATGAGCATCATTCGTTCAAGGTGATCGGGGGTCATCTGTTGGTCGGCGACAAACCAATAGGTGTAGAGACCGTGAATTTTTTGAGGTTTGCCATTGATACGACGTTGGATGGATGTCGTCAGTTTCATCACTCTGAGGTCGTATGGGTAAGGCTTGGGGATGCGAACGGTGACGACTTCGGTTTTCTCGATCTGCCAACCCTGTCCGACGAGACAATATTGCGGTTTGTGGATGCTTGTCCGATCCGCACCCATGAGGACGACGCTGGTGCGGGCCTCGAATCCATCCTTGGCGGTGTAATGTCCACGGGCGTAGGTGGTATCTTTGGGGAGCCAATTCAGCTCCATATCGGTGACGGGTTGTTTCTCGAAGGTAAATCCTTCGACGTTGGATGGGAGGTGAACGCTATGGTCGGCGACGATTCGACCCGATTCGTTGCGGATTGATTCCTGCACGACACGAACACCCGGAACTCCCAATTTCTGGACGCGTTGGAGGCGAAGTAACACGCCCGCACAAAGGGCCATCATGAGGCAGGCTAGTCCAAATACTTTTAACTCAGCGCGGGTCATGCGAGCTTTGGATCCGAGGTTGGGTTGTTCGGTGCTGGCTTTTGCGCGACATCCTCACGCAGGTAAGAACCGATGAGTAACAGTGTCCCTAGAGCCACCGCGAAAGTGATAAAACCAAATTTCTGCTCGATCATCAATCCGTAATCACGACCGAAGGCTTCTCCTACGACGATGACTGTGGTTACCCGCACCCAATTCCCTAAAATCGCGAGCGGAAGGGACAGGAGGATGATCAGACCCCGTTTCCACCCAGTTTTGAAACTGGTGAAGCCATAGATGGAGCTCAGGGCCACCAAGGTAACCAGACTTCGGATGCCGCTGCAGGCGGGTGCAACATCATACATCGCAACTCCTTGGGCGTTCATGATTTGGGAACCATTGCGAAACACCTCGATCCCCAAAACATTGTGGGCCGCCCCGACGGATAGTTTGGTGATGAGGATTCGCATGGGGAACGTGATCGTCTCAGCCAAGGCGTTCAGGGGAACGCAAAAAATAAGGAGAACCATCGGGAACGTGCTGGCCCACATAAACTTACGTCCCCAAGTCAGACCAAGAAGTGAGTAGATTCCCAATAGGAACCCAAACATTGAGATCCGTGTTTGTTGGATCATGTATCCGGCGAGGTGGAGGATGATCGCTGCGATCAGGATGGGGAGTGCACCCAGCCACGGACCCGTGATCGCGTCGCGCATTTCTTGTCGTTTCCACCAGAAAAGGCCAATCACCATCGGCGGAATCCATCGACCGAAACTGTCGTCCTCGGAGTTGTAGTAACAATACTCTAGCCATCCGAAGATAGATGGCGTGTTCATGTAGCCTAAAGTTGAGTTGCCAAAGTGGTCAAATAGCAGAACCCAAGCAGTAAATAAGCAGCCGAAAAGGATTTTGTGAGGCCACGGGTTCCAATAATGGATGAGCTCGGTTTTGAACTCCTGCAACAGACTCGGTCTTGGCTCTACGTTCGCTCCACTCATTCGATCGGGTAATTCCTACCTTACCGACCTGATGAGTTTGAGCAACCTAGAAACACAAATCGTGTATTTCCTAGCGCAAAGCTCGTGCGTAGGCGCGTTCCAGTTCTGCAACTGAACGCTCCCAATTCAGTTCGGAATGGAGTCTTGAAGCACCGATTTGACCCATTTTTTCGCGGCGGACTGGATCATCCAGTAACTCCAGAATTCCGTCCGCCAAGCGAAGCGATGATTCACCGGGGATGTAAAGGGCTGCTTCTTCGGCAGAGGCTCTGCTTTCGACGAGATCGAACATGACTTGAGGCTTACCAAAGGCCATGTATTCGAGGACTTTGTTCATCGTGCAGGAGTGGTTGTAAGGGTTGGGTGGGTCGCAGGTTACCCCTATATCGATAGTTTTTAAGGCCTTAAAAAGGTAATCATTGAGAGCCCAACCGGGAAAATCGACGTAGTTTTGGAGGTTATACTGATCCCTTAGCGCGACTAAGGAATCAAACTCTGGGCCGTTCCCCATCAGCAGGAATTGCACATCACGGCGTCCTAACGTGTTCACGATGTGGTTGATGGCTTCGATCAAGTAATGGACCCCGTCAGCACTTCCCATCACACCCACGTATCCCACAAGGTATGGTCGTCCTTTTTTAAGGGATGGTTCAGCGGGAATTTCGATATTGGGGATTTTTGGAGCTGTCCGAACGAGGAATACATCCTCGGAGTTTTTCTTTCCGTTCTGAAGCGCAGCTAATCGGTTGGTCTGGTTGGTGGCTAAGACCACATCGGCGCAAGCGTAGGTCAATCGTTGAGCTAGTTTGACCGCACCGTGAAGCAGTCCGCCTTTTTTGAATTTGGCTTCGAACATCTCGGGCCAGAGATCGTGGACATCGAAAATGACGCGCACTCCGAAGAGTTTGAATGGCCACGCCACCAAGAACAGGATGTCTGGTGGATTGCAAAGGTGAATGAGTTTGAATCGGTGACGCCAAAATGCCCTCCAAGCGAGGACGGTCTCTCCCCAGATTGCGGAGGTGTATTCGAGGAAAAAACCCACTGTCCCCCTCGCCTCTACGCTGATTTTATGGCGGTAAATTTGGATCCCTTCGAGGGTTTCTGCAGGAAGTATGTAGCCCTTCATTTGAGGGCAGATCACCACCACTTCGTAACCGATATCCCGCAGTGCGCACGCCTCCTGCCAGACCCGACGATCAAGCGGCACGGGAAGGTTTTCCACAATGATCAGGATGGCAGGCTTCGGCGACATCTTAGACTTCCAGACGAAAGGTGGTGGTGTGCTTTTGGCCCTGCCGGGTGTCGCTCTCGAGTCGGAGCTGGGTCGAAACACAGAGACGACGGAAATTGGGGGAACAGACGACTGCGAGGTCGGACTCGTTTAAATCAGCTCGCGTCCAACCTTTTGCATCGGGGTTTGCGGGAGGCGTTAATTGTTCGGCTTCCCAATTGTCAGTCTCGAGGATGAACTTGCGATCGCGTAAATGGAGGCGGAAAACGTTTCGAGAAATCTGGTCGATACGAATTCCCGGGGCGAATTTCCAAGTCACCACAAGGCAACCCTCATCGCTGCCTTCATCCACTACGGTCCATCCGGATCCTTTTTCGAGTTCATGAATGGTTCGGCGTGTGGTCCGTTTGCCAATGTTGACCTCACCTACGAATGACTGGAGCGTGGCCCCCTCAACTCGCAGCATTGGGATGGGATGGGCGTCCGCCCAAAGGAATGTCCCGAGGCGTCTGGGGGAGGATTCATCAAAGTAATGGGGCCCATTGTGGGCTTCCCAAGAAGCCAAGTAATCGCGGACTGTCGAGTCGTGATAGTAGGCTCCAGTGCCGGGATCGATAACGACTGGCTGGCCTCCGTGCCAGAGCGACACGTGGAGGGCGTCCAAGTGACCGTGGGCTGCGGTGGCAAGGAATCCCAATGGCGAGGCATCCAATCTGAGGACAGCTTCTCCATTGCGCGAAACCGCATAACCGGATTGAGGGAGAACTCGAGTAATCGACGGAAGTCCGGGGAAGGTTTTCTTGAAATGATCACCCCACCACCACGAGAGTGCCGGGCTGGGTTCGCCTCGAAACCAAGCTCTCCATTCATCGGAAGATTGGGTTTCATCGAGGAAAAAAGGTGAAACAAAAGCATTGTCGGAATCCCCAAAATCCCAAGGATCGCCCTGGATTTTGAAGTCGCCATAGAATCGCCCGGCTGATTCAAGTCGTTGTGTGGCAGCAGTCGAAATTCCAAGCCCCACCGTGTCGAGTGCGACTTTCGCCTGCCAGCAGAATTCCCATGAGAAAAGGTGATAACCTAGAGCTTGTTCACGGTTGTTCCCTTCTGCATCAAACTGGAGGAGAACCTCATTCTCGAAAAGTGTTTTAATTACTTTCAGCGAGGTCGAAACTTTTTCCAACTCAGGCCAACGGGCGAGGGCAAGGACCAGACCCGCCAACTCACCGATAAGATGGTTGTTCGCCGAGGAGCCAAAGGAGCAATACCGCCACGTGTAATGCGCATGAGAACCCGCCAAGTCGCGGCAGATGCTGGACCATTGAGGCTTGGCAAAACTCGAGGCTTGAAGGAGCGCGTCGATCCAAACGAGTTGAAGAAGGCGAAGACCCGTTTCAAGTCCACTCGTCCAATTCAGGCCGGTGTAGGGCCTGTTATTCTTCTGCCAATCCGCCAGCCATGATTGGCATGTATTGGCAGCTTTTTGATCGTTGAGGAGGTAAGCCCCGAGTGCCAACCTAACGAGTTGATTCCAACGGTTTGGTTCCCAGATCAGTTTGATGTCCCCTGCCCTAGGCTGCTTGCGATGATCTAATTGAAAGCTTGGTTTTGTGCTTAAAAAATTCTCACGAACGATAGGATCCGAATGCCACAAAGGCGGATCATCGACCTGAATAGGAATGTGGCCGAAGGCTTTCCAACGTCCCGCCATAATTTCATCCACGTCAGCGCGGAGCTTGATGCGCAGTTCCTCTGGAGCAGTCGCAATCGATGGCAGGTTAGGAAACGGCCTGACTGTCGAGGGCAACTCGGGCCAGTGAGGAAGGGACAACAGGTCGAGGCGTTGCCGGAATTTTTTGCGGGCGTGGAGAAACTGTTCGCTAGGGCTCATGGCCCACAGACGATGCCAATACCAAGCGAGTTTACTCATGGGGTCAGAGCACTACCTCGATGCTACGGCCTTCTTGGATGGACTTGACCGCTGCGAATGTGAGAGCCATTGAAATCCTTGAGGACTCATAAGGAAATGGATGATCTGTCGAGCCGCTCAGAAAACCAAGCCAAGCCTCCATTTGCTCAGGGTGTCCTTTGGAATTAAATTTGGTCTTGGAGTGCTTGCGACCTCGCCAAACTTGAAGCTCGAGAAAATTTTGAACTTCAGCAACCAAACCCGAAGCGAAAAGAGTGAATGATTCTTTCGGATAGGAAGGATCGCCCACAGCACTGTAAGTCAATTGACCCGAGGAGCCATCGGCGAATTCGACCTGCGCCGTAATGCTGTCAGGATAATCCTGCTTACCGGCTAATGGCCAGATAGGCTGTGCAAAAATCCGGGTTGGACGCGAGTTGAACAGGAAACAAAAGTAGTCGAAATAATGACAAGTTTCTCCAATGACCCGACCGCCGCTTTCTGTGATGTTGGCGAACCAATGTTGGGGATCGAGTTTGCCTGCGTTCACTCTGTAGGAAATCGATTTGGGACCTACCGCACCCTTCAATAACTTCTGCAATATCGTGCTGGCAGGTGCGAAACGGCGGTTGAAGCCCACTTGAACAGAGGATTTACTCGCTTTGTAAGCTTGGTCTATCTGAACGAGTTCAGCAGGAGTAAGACAGATGGGTTTCTCAATGAAAATGTCCCTATTCGCTTTGAGTGCCTCAACCACGAGTGGGGCGTGCTGATTGTGGCGCGTGGAGATTATCACTCCGCGAGGCGCAGAATCCTTGAAAGAATCCGCTGGGTTAGTGGAAGCCTCCGCAAATCCGAATTTGGTTTTGACGTGATTGGCACTCAACGAGGTCGCGTTCACAACGGTCCCAAAATCAATCCTGCCCTTCAGGTGCGGCAGGAGCATCGTGCGGGCAAAATTACCGGCACCGATGATGTCGAGACGACGAATCGGTTGGTGAACCCGAGGGGACCTAGGCGAATCGGTTTTCTGAACAGGGATCTCGGTTCCTGAGGTGATTGACGATGGTATTTTAGGGGGACTCCCAGCAGGGTATTCGAGGACGATGCCGATCTCACTGGTTCCAGCAGCCAAATCCTTATAAACATCCAGCGCGTTTAGGAAGGGAACTCGCTTGGTGGTGATGGCAGCCAGATTAATCTGATTTCCAGCCATGAGGTGCAGACAGGCTTGGAAATTGCGTTGTTCGGTCCATCGCACATATCCGATGGGGTAATCTTGGCCGCCCCACTCATAGGAGGCATCGTATCGACCGGGACCGTAGGAGCGGGAAAACCGAAAATCTAATTCTTTTTCGGCGAATAACCGCCATGGCAATTCGATTTTCGTGATGCCAACGTCAACTAATCGTCCACGATCACGGCAGGCCTCGGCAGCTTGTTCGATAGGGGTGTTGCTTTGACTCGCCGTGCAGATGACAACGGCATCCACGCCATAGCCATCGGTCCAGAGTCGCACCTCGTCCGAAAGGTTTTGTTCGCCGAGGATGACGGTTTTCTCAGCACCCATGGCTTCAGCGAAACCACGGCGATTGGGGATGAGATCGACCGCCATCACGCGTGCTCCGGAGAGTTTGAGCAGGTTTGTTATGAGCAATCCAACTAAGCCCTGCCCCATCACAAGAACTCGATCTCCCAACTTGGGTTCGGTTTGACGGACGGCTTGCAGAGCGATGGAAGACAGGGTGGTATAGGCGGCCTGCCACGTAGGAACAGGCTTCGGCACGGGAGCGGCAAGGAAATCTGGAACTGCAATGTATTCCGCGTGAAAGGCACATTCCGCACCACCGCAAGCCACCACATCCCCGACGCGAAAACGGGTATTGCTTGAATCGACCGCAGTAACGATGCCTGCAGCACTGTAT